>CAUUUT010000015.1:0-20627 GCA_963548485.1 uncultured Streptococcus sp. | reverse complement strand
GAGCAGTAGTTGTTGGTGCAGCTGTAGTTTCTTTAGCGACTTCAGTCGTTGGTGCTGCAGCAGGTTCCGCTGTTTTCTTTTCTCCGTTTCCGCAAGCGGCTACCATTAAAGCAGATAGAAGCGTCACAGAGCTTAATAAAATTTTGTTTTTCATGATGATTGTTCTCCTTAACTGATTTATTATATTCGTATTATATCACTTATGTACAAAAAATCAAATAGGAAATGTTTTAGCTAAAAAAGAGGGACAATAGAGCATAACAAAAGAGACTAATCGTATGGATTAGTCTCAGTAATTAACAATTGATTATTTTCCAGGAGTGTTTGGGTCTAAGCCCCATGTTTTTTCGACTAAACCAATGATAGTTAGAAGAGTGTCTTTATCTCCTTCAAAGCACACAGAATATACCTTGTCGTCTTTTTGGAAAACCCATATGAAGAAATAGGATTCATCATTAAAGAGAATTTGGATGAGATAGGAATCCAATCCAGCAACTTTTACTTTAGCAGGTTGGATTTTTTTAACAGTCGTATCTTTTTGATAGGAAGCATATAAACGACTAGCAATCAATTCAAATCCATATTTTTCGCCTTCAGCAATTTCTACTTTATCTTTTTCGTGGATGTTTAATGTAATAATATTTTTTCCGTCTGATGTTGAATATTGGAAATGAGGGCCAGCTTGTTTTGATTTGTGTTTTACCCAGTCTTTAGGTACATTAACGTAACCAGTATCTTCACGCCCAATACGTTGAGTATCTGATAAGGGGATCTCTTTTATTTCAGAAGATCCAGCAGTTGTTGTTTGAACTGTTGTAGTTGGTGTAGCAGTAGTTACTTCTGTAGTTGGAGCTGCAGTTGTTTCCGCTGTTTTCTTTTCTCCATTCCCGCAAGCGGCTACTATTAACGCACATAGAACAGCCACAGAACCTAATAAAATTTTGTTTTTCATGAGAATATTCCCCTCGGAGTTGTTGTTATAAGACCATTTTATCATTAATGAGATTTAATTGAAATAGGAGTCTATATTATCAAAAAGAGACCAATCATAGTGATTAGTCTCAGTTATTTAACTACTAATTATTTCCCTGGAGTTTTTGGATCTAAGCCCCATGTTTGTTCAATCAAGTCAATCATTTTTTGTAGAGTCTCTTTATCTCCTTCAGAAGCTACTGTATATACTTTATCGTCTTTTTGGAAGACCCAGGTAAAGAAATATTTTCCATCTTTTGTGAGAGTTTGGACGACAAAAGCATCCATTCCCACCACTTTTGATTTTGCCCCTTGGATTTTATCAATGACAGAATTATTTTCAAAGGTACTATATAAACGGTTCGCAACCAATTCTGCACCAAAAGTTTGACCATCGCCAAGTTTTACTTGGTCTTTAGTATAGCCGGTTAATGTCACAATATTGTATCCATCTAATGCGGAATATTGATATTGGTTTGGATTGCTTCCGTTGATTTCTTTGAATTCTACCCAGTCTTTAGGAACGTTGACATAACCCGTATCTTCACGTCCGATACGTTGAGTATCTTCAAGTGAAACTTCTTTTGTTTCAGAAGAAGTGCCCGCAGTAGTTGTCGGTGCTGTTGTAGTTGGTGTAGCTGTCGTTGCTTCCGTTGTTGGGGCTGCAGTTGTTTCCGTTGCTTTCTTTTCTCCGTTTCCACAAGCCGCTATCATTAACGCAGATAGAAGCGTCACAGAACCTAATAAAATTTTGTTTTTCATAATGATTGTTCTCCTTAAAAGTTGTTGTCACAAGGTTATTTTACCATTTTTTACTGTTAGTTGAAATAGAAATTCATTTTTTATCAAAAAGGTGAGAGTATAAAAAAGAGACTAATCGCATGGACTAGTCTCCGTTATTTAACGATTGATTATTTTCCAGGAGTTTTTGGATCTAAGCCCCATGTTTGTTCAATCAAGTCAAACATTTTTAGAAGTGTTTCTTTATTTCCTTCAAAGCTTGCTGAATATACTTTGTCGTCTTTTTGGAAGACCCAGGTAAAGAAATACTTACCGTCTTTTGTAAGAATTTGAACTAGAAAAGCATCCATTCCGACCACTTTTCTTTTGGCACCTTGGATTTTTTCGATACTAGGATTTTTTTGGTACGTACCATATAATCGGTTCGCAACCATTTCTGCGCCCCATGTTTCACCTTCGACAGGTTGGTACTTGTCCTTAGTGTAGCCATTTAATGTCACAACATTGTATCCATCTAATGCAGCATATTGATACTGAGGGCCACCGTTTGCAGCTTTGAACTCTACCCAGTCTTTAGGAACATTGACATAACCCGTATCTTCGCGTCCGATACGTTGAGTGTCTTCAAGTGAAACTTCAGTCGTCTCAGAAGAAGCGCTATCAGTAGTTGTCGGTGCTGTTGTAGTTGGTGTAGCAGTAGTGACTTCTGTTGTTGGAGCTGCAGTTGTTTCCGTAGCTTTCTTTTCTCCGTTACCGCAAGCCGCTATCATTAACGCAGATAAAAGCGTCACAGAACCTAATAAAATTTTGTTTTTCATCATGATTGTTCTCCTTAAAAGTTGTTGTCACAAGGTTATTTTAGCATTCTTTAGATTGAATTTAAATAGAGAACTCATTTTTCTCGAACTGTGAAAATGTGCGAATCAGTCTCTTTTAGTATGAGTGAATTATTGTCCGGGAGTTTTTGGATTTAAGCCCCAAGATTGTTCAAGAATAGGTCTGACTGTTGCGACTGTATCCTCAGATCCTTCCAGTAAAACGTCATATACTTTTTCGCCTCTTTGGAAAACCCATTGGAACATGTATTTGCCGTCTTTCAATTGAATTTTAATAAGGAAAGCATCCTCGCCAGCAAATTTTGTTTTTTCCTTTTGCGTTTTTTCGACTTTAGGATTGTATTGCCAACCATCATACAAACGGCTCGCTAGTAACTCTGCTCCGAAAGTTTCCCCAGCATTAACGTGTAATTGGTCTTTGCCATATCCATTGATCGTAATCATGTTGTATGCATCTTTTGAAGCATATTGGAATTGAGGGCCCCCGTTTGGATCTTTGTATTCTGCCCAATCTTTAGGAACGTTGAAATAACCGACATCCCCGCGGCCTACAAGTTGAGTGTCTTTTGTTTCAGAAGTTCCAGTCGTTGTAGTAGGTGCTGTTGTAGTTGTTACAGTTGTCGTTACTTCTGTTGTAGGCGCCGCAGTTGTTTCGGGTACTTTCTTTTCTCCGTTTCCGCAAGCCGCTACGATTAGTGCAGATAGAAGTGTTACAGAACCTAATAAAATTTTGTTTTTCATGGTGATTGTTCTCCTTAAAGTGGATCGTACATCTGTATTTTACCAATTTTATTTCTTGTTTTAAAGACAGCTTTTATTTAATGAATAAAACTAGCAGAGAAATATACAAGGAACCCACATTTTTCCTATTCACATAAGCAATAAGATGGATTATAATTGGAAAGAAACCGTTATCAACGGTTTTTAGATATTCGTGGGGGAATTAAGAATGAAAAAGGTATATTTATTAACTTGGAATCCGAATAATTGGAACTGGTCAGATTATAAGGAAAAGGTGCAAGCTGTAAAAGAAGGTAAGACAGTCATTGAACCGTGGACGAGTAGTAGTAAACAACCCAATGTAGGAGACCAAGTATTCTTATTAAAAAGTCAAGTGGGAATCATTGGTCACGGACATGTTGAAAGAGCTTCATATGAAGCACCTCATTATGATTCTAAGAAGGCCCAAGAAGGACTGACAACGAATCATATTGATGTTAAATTTGATTGGCTGATGGATGAAACTGAAAATAATTATATTTCGCTTGATTTACTAGAAATTGTGTTTCCGAAGCAAACATGGAGACCACAAGCTTCAGGTATCGAAATCAAAGAAGAATATATAAATAATTTAGAGATAGTTTTTCAACAAGTAAAATCAATTCCAACCACTCGCATTGATTTTGAAGCTTTATATAATTTTTTGAAAAATTATTGTATAAAAAATTACATTGCTCCTGAAAAAGCAGGCGACCAAAAATCAGAAATGAAAGAAATAAAAATAGTTGGGCAAACAGCTTATCAAGAATTTAAAAAATATGGTGAATATATCGAGAAGTTAATCCCTGGTTATACGATGGGAAAACCAGCTTTTTGGCAAAATTCTGGGAGTCTTATGGAATACTTTTGGATAGAATTTAAGAAAGCTGGCTACGATGACTTAGTGCATAGTATTTCTATTTCGATGAATGCATATCCAGAATATGACAAGAGAAAGAGTGTAACTCTATCTGTCAGAGTTGAAGCAAACGATAAAAAAAGTACCGAAGATAGTCAGTTTAAAATGCCAGAAGTATATGAAATTCATAATAGTATACTTAACATTCCCCTCAAAAAAACAGGAAACATGTATTATCAAACGCGTAAAGATCCTATAAATAAAACAAAAAGAATTTTCCAAAAATTTGGTGTTGACGCCGAAGAAGTACGCAATGAACTTGACAAATTAGAGGAAAATCAGATAGTTAAAGTTCAGATTGTTAAAGAAATAACGGGACCTTATATAGAACAAAACACCCCAGATATTCTAATGCAAACTGTACAAGCAATTGCCGAATTAATACCATACTATGAACATATTTTAGAAGTTAGAGAAAACAGAATTAAGGAAAAAGAGGGTAGTTTAATGATTAATGAAGAACCAGTAACGACATATGATTTGAATCAATCAGGAAAAGCTTTCGCGAAAAACTCTATATTATATGGCCCTCCAGGAACAGGGAAAACGTACTATACTGCCTATTATTCAGTTGCAATATGTGATGATGTTTCCATTGAAGATTTGGAAGAAAAACCTTACGGAGAAGTGTTAGAAAGATTTAATGATTTAAAAGAAGAGGGAAGAATTGCCTTTACAACCTTTCATCAATCGTATGGTTATGAGGAGTTCATTGAAGGCATTAGACCCGTAATGGCAGGAGAGGAAGAGAAGAAATCAATAGAATATGAAATAGTCCCTGGAGTATTTAAGAAATTCTGTGACGAGGCCGCTCTCATTGATGAAACTTGTGTTTTTATTATTGATGAAATTAACCGAGGAAATATTTCTAAAATTTTTGGGGAGTTAATTACTTTAATTGAGGAAACAAAGAGAAAAGACGAAGCAGAGGAATTGGGTGCTTTCTTACCATATTCTCAAGAAGAGTTTGGAGTTCCGAATAATGTTTATATTCTAGGAACAATGAATACTGCAGATAGATCGATTGCGTTGATGGATACAGCATTGCGTAGAAGATTCAACTTCATAGAAATGATGCCAGATTCCAGAACCATTGAAGATATTGTAATCCGTCAAAATGGGAAAGAAGTTAATGTCGGTAATATCTTAGATATTATCAATCGAAGAATTGAGTTTCTATTTGATAGAGAGCATACTATTGGACATGCCTTTTTCACTTCACTAAAAAAAGAAGATTCAAATTCAATTGAACGACTAGCAGCTATCTTTAAGAATTCAATTATTCCTCTATTACAAGAGTATTTCTACGATGATTATGAAAAAATTCGTCTTGTCCTAGGAGATAATCATAAAAAAGATGAGCAATTTCAATTCATTAAGAAAGTAGATATTGTACCAAAAGAATTGTTTGGAGAGTCTGTTAGATTAGAAAGCACAGCTTTGTATTCATTGAATGAGGATGCTTTGGGTAAGATTGAAAGTTATCGAGGGATTCTTTTGCCTCCACAAGAGGACTAATTGGGTGATTGTATGAATGATAAATTACTATCAATGAATGAATTCGAATTTATCACATCGAATGAAAGTTATGCCGAAACAGAAGATAATTTTCGCAACTTAAAAGAAAAATATTTTAAGGAACTTGATGCCTTTATTCGAAATCAAGAGAATACAGATGATGAAGGGAATCCTCTAGATTTTCTAAGAGCTAGAACAATCAAAGGAGTAGGAAATGTTATCCAAGCAAAAAACTTTGTAGGGCTTATACAGCTGGAAAGTGGATATCAGATTCAAATTCTTCCAAAAATAGATTTTGGTTCGAACGATACAGGGAAAACAACAGAAGAAGTATTTATAGATATGTTAAGATCTATGAAAGATTTCCCAGGCAAAGTGTTTAGTTCTGCAAATTTAAGAACAGAGAGTATAAATCTATATGAGATTTTTATTAATATGTATCTGTATCAATTATCTTTGCTTACTCGCAAAGGACTGAAATCTGCATATGTTTCTCAAGAAGATACGTTGAATGTTTTTAAAGGGAAATTATTGATTAATCGCCATCTTAAAGAAAATATCGGACATGCAGAAAGGTTCAGCCTGGCTTATGATGAATTTAATTTAAACCGACCTGAGAATCGATTGATTAAATCGACGCTATTAAAATTACAGAAAATCAGTTCGAGTTCTAATAACTTAAAATCAATTCGACAACAATTAATCTATTTCGAGTTGGTAGAGCCATCTTGGAATTATGCTAATGATTTTGATAAAGTTCAGATTGATCGAACTACAAAGGATTATGAAGAAATTCTAGCTTGGAGCAAAGTATTCTTGATGAATAAGAGTTTCTCGACCTTTTCTGGAGATAATAAGGCACGTGCTTTACTATTCCCGATGGAAAAAGTGTACGAATCT
The DNA here is from genome assembly GCA_963548485.1 of uncultured Streptococcus sp. Lineage (GTDB taxonomy): Bacteria > Bacillota > Bacilli > Lactobacillales > Aerococcaceae > Granulicatella. The sequence goes on along the minus strand of CAUUUT010000015.1, from coordinate 13,982 downwards.
TTTGTATCGATGCATATAGTGAATATTTTCGAGAGAGAAGACTATTCAGTATCTACTCAAGATACGGGTAGATATTTACTGAAAGAAGATAATCGCAATATATTTTCGCTAAGACCGGATATAGTTATTGAGGATAAAAATGGAAATACCATTATTATGGATACCAAGTGGAAACGATTATATGATTCTCCACAAGAAAACTATGGTATATCTCAGGGGGATATGTATCAAATGTATGCATATTCGAAAAAATATAAAGCAAATGAAGTTTGGGTGTTATATCCAAGAGTGAATGAGTTAGAGGATAGAATCCTTGGATTTAGAGATGAGGATACAAAAATCCATATCTTCTTTGTTGATGTTTCAGAGATTGAAAAGAGTATAGAAGAACTATTGTCGAAAATAAAACCTTAATGGGAGTAGTTTTGAGGTGATAACCATGCTAATTTTAAAATTAATCTTATTCGCACTAGGAATCACATTTTCAATTTTTGGATATCTCATCGTATTCAAAAAGAAGTTTGGGCTTATCAATGATTTTGAAGCTCGTAAGAAGGTGGGGAGTCAAACGGACGCAGATGCGATTCGTGTTGGCAAGATTACGTTAACCTTAGGTGTTGGATTACTTGTACTATTTGTGTTATTAATGATATTTACGTAGAGAAATACTGTAGAAAGAGAGTTTGGCAGTGAAGGAATTAGCATTAACATTAGAAGATACGCAGTGGGAGAAGACGGAGATTACGCATGATCGGCACGTTGCTCGTGCGATTGTTGTGGATGAGGACGGATTTTTCTACTTTGTCCGTGTCTGTAGAGACGATATCTTCGGCAACGGAGCCTTTATCGAAACGGCTGGGGGTGGTGTCGAAGTTGGAGAGAGTCCCGAAGCGGCGATTCACCGGGAATTGAAGGAAGAACTTGGTGTTAGCGTGGAGGTGCTGTGCAAGATTGGCACGGTGAGCGATTATTACAATCAGATTCACCGCCATAATGTGAACCACTATTTCCTCTGCCGAGTGACAAGTTTTGGAAAAACAGAGATGACGGCCAAAGAATTAGAGGAATTCGAGTTGTCGACCTTGAAACTCACTTACGAAGAAGCTGTCGAAGAGTACAAACGATGTGCGGCAAAACCGTGGGGAGTCCTCTTGGTGAACCGTGAATTACCGGTTCTAGAGTGGGCGAAAGAGTGGTTTGCTTCTGAATAGAAAATATAAGACCTGGCAGAAATGTCAGGTCTTTCTTTTTTATAAAAGACACATTGAGAAAAAATAACGTAATTAAATGATGAGAGGAGGGCGAATGAAATTGTGGCTAAATTATGGTACAATTAAGTCACGAAATAAAAGGAGGAATGAATATGAAAATTATTCCGATGAGAGATTTAAAAAACACAGTTGAAGTAGAAAGACAATGCAAAGAAGAACAAGGCCCTATTTTTGTGACTAAAAATGGGTATGGGAGATTAGTCGTGATGGATATCGAGTATTATGAAAGCACGATTCAAAAAATGGAAGAAGCTCGCTTATTAATTGAAGCACTTGAAGATGTCGAAGAAGATCGTGTGCTAGATGGAAAAGAGGCGCTTCTAAAATTGAGGGAGAAGTATGGAATATGAGTTTGAACTGACCGAAAAAGCGAATAATGATATTGAAGGAATTCTCTATTATCTTTCCAAGAGATTAATGACTCCACAATCAGCCGCTCATTTTATGGATGCACTGACGAAAGGGGTCAATCGGATTTGTACATTTCCTGAGAGTGGAGAAGTTTTAGATAACAAATTTGTTCCAACAGATATGATTCGAAAGTCTCTGATTGGAAGGTATGTTATTTACTGCCTCATTATGAAGAGGAAAAAGAAAGTTCTGATATTGAGGGTGTCTCATGAATTAAGAGACGTGAGAAATATCCTTCAACAGACAGATTTTAATATCGAAGAATCTAGTTCAATACTCTTAGTTTAGCAAATCATAGAATTGAATTAGGGATAACGTAATTGACCTGGCAGAAATGCCAGGTCTTTTTCTGTTAGCGATATGCCCTATACGATTTTTTCACCTGGAAGGACGAAAAATAAATAAAAACTCTATTGTATTCAGGATGTAGGAGGACTATACTAAATCTAGTTAGTGTGTTTTTTAACAAAGTGAATTAGGGGGAATTAGGGTGAAGATTCAATCGAATTGGAAATTGGGGTTATTAGTAGTAGCTTGCGTTTCTTTAGCAGCGTGTGGGGGACATAAGAAAGAGTCTAAGGCGACAACAGAGGAGGTAGCGAAAGTCACAACAGTTGAAACGACGACAGTGGCGCCTGCTCAGTTGCCAGATTCGTTATTACCGTTTAAGAAGGAAAAACAATTGGTATTGGGGGATCTTGATAAATTAGAACGTTCTACATCTGCTCATATTCAACTGAATATCAAAGATAAACCAAAAGCGAAAAGAGAACCGAAAATTAGTGTGGATCCAGTTGGTTGGCATAATTATAAGATGCCAATTGATGATTCAGGAAGTGGGAAAGAAGCTTGGTTGATGAATCGCGGACATTTAGTCGGATACCAATTCAGCGGACTTGATAATGAGTTAAGGAATTTGACACCGATGACAGCCTTGTTAAATACAGGTAGTTTGTCTGATAAGGATTCCGCAAACCAAACAGCGATGCTTTTCTACGAGAATAATCTTGCGGATTGGATTAATGCTCATCCAAATGATTGGTTGGATTATAAAGTAACGCCAATTTACGAAGGGGATGAACTCATTCCTCGAAAAATTGAGTTGCAGTATGCTGGAATTAAAAGCGATGGAACTCTGATGAAGATTTCATTTGGAACAAAACAAGAGAACATCGATAAAGATGGCGTGACTCACGTAACGCTTGATAACACTTCGCCAAATGCGAAAATAGACTATGCGACTGGAAATGCGGAACCGTTATTTGCGAAGAAGAAAGTAGAAACTACTGTTGCCCAGACTGAGGCTGTAACTGAAGCTGTAACCGAAACAACAGTAAATCAAGAAGAATACCGCACTGTGTATGTAGCAAAAAAAGGAAAATCGGATGTGTATTGGTATGTGAAAGAAAATATGCCATCGAATACAAACTGGGGAAATGTTGTGGAAATGACAGAAGCTCAGGCGAAACGCTTAGGGAAACGGCATAGTTCTAAAGAATGAAACAGGAGCACCACACAAATTGTGTGGTGCTCCTGCTATTTAATCTTCTTTCACTAAATACCCTAATTTCTCGAGGGCGTCTTCGATATAGTCGAGATCTTGTTGGTTTTCAGCTTCTACCAGATGATAATGCACACCATCTGTTAAAGAGGACAGTGGACGGAAGTCCGCTTGATGGATTTGCTCCAAGAAGTGCTGAACGTCACGGCGACAGGTCAGTTTCACGAGCGTTTGGATTTCGCCATAGACTGGGTGGTCGATTTGAATGTTTTGAACGCGACCTCCATTGTCGACAATTGCCAGAAGTTCACTCTCGATTGCCTTGGTATCATGTTTGACCTTAAAGAGGCGATGAACGTACGGCGAACTCTCTTGCTCCTTGTAGACATATCCGCGATTGGTCGATAGAATCGTTGCTCCATCAGCGCGAAGAAGCGCGATATCTTGCACGATAATTTGTCGTGTCACGTGGAAATGTTCCGCCAGGCTTTGGCCGTTGAGTGGCTTTGGCGCGTTTTTCAGCAGTTTCAGTAATTCAGCTTTTCGTTCTTTTGGCATAGTGTTCCTCTTTTAACGTCTTTTTTGTAAAACTTTATACACCGCTAGTGCTAATTCATAGTCTACCATACTGTGAATCACTGTACCAAATCCGACTAGGACGAAGAGTACGTAAAACATGCTTTGAAGATCCGTCCCTGAAACCGAGTAGAAAAGTATGCAGGCTAATACTTCGCCGACTGCGTGAATGAGCGCCAATACGAAGTTGAAAATCCATGAGGCTTTACGGTTTTCTAGAGTCTTTGGATATTTCTGTAGGAAAAAGGCCCCAAGTGTCGCAAAGAGAATATGCGATAGCGCGCGGAAAACGATAACGAGTGGGTACGCCCCGGAAATAAAGAAGCCATACGATGACCCCAGAACGACGAAGATGGCCATCCATGGATTAATGAACATTGCAATAAAAATCGCAACGTGACTTCCGAGTGTATACGAAGCAGGTGGAATCACCAATTTTAGGGGCATCGCTATAGGAATGAAGATGGCGATTGCGGTTAATAGTGCGGTTAGTGTCATAAAACGAACATTTTTCATCAGAATAAAACTCTCCTTCTTAACTGTATATACAGTAGTATAGTTCTGTGTATACAATAAATCAATAGACAAAACTCACTTTACAAAAATAAATGAAAGTGAAACCTCGATAAGGGCTTCCTTTTCGCTTATAATCCGCTCATAATTCGCTTGATTCTATATTAGAGAAACGCTACAATATAGAAAAGCGAGGTGTAAAGGATGGAACCTAATTTTCAGATAACGGAGAAAATATTGAAGTTAGTGCACAATATTGCGGAACTCCTGACAAAATATTCCATTGAGAGACGTCCGCTATTATTGCGCAAGGAAAACCGAATCCGCTCGATTCAATCATCGTTGGCGATTGAAAATAATAGTCTGACGCTAGAACAAGTGACGGATATTATCGAAGGACGAAGAGTTCTAGGACCGCCAAAGGATATTCATGAAGTCCAAAATGCGTATGAGGCGTACGAGCGTGTATTTTCAATGGACCCTTATAGAGTAGAAGATTTCTTAGTGGAGCACCGCCTGTTGACGCAGGACCTTGTAAAGCATCCAGGTCAGTTTCGATTAAGGGATGTCGGTATTTATGATGCGAGTGGACGAGTGGTTCACATAGGCGCACGCCCGCAGTTTGTTCCAAGTCTTGTGGAAGAGTTATTCTCCTGGGCTAAGAACAGTGATTTGCTCGATTTAGTAAAATCTTGTCTCGTTCATTTTGAATTGGAGATGATACATCCCTTTGAAGACGGAAATGGTCGCATGGGGCGTTTGTGGCAAAGTTTGATTTTGAGTCGATGGAATCCGCTATTCGAATGGCTTCCAATCGAGTCGGTGATTCATACACATCAACAAGGCTACTATGATGCGTTGGCTATTAGTAACCAGGCAAATGATGCGACTGTCTTTGTCGAATTCATGCTTGAAGTGATTTTAGAAACGTTGGAAGAAGTGAAGGTGTCTGAACGCATTGAAGAAGAAAAGGCTGAGTATGTCGTCTTGCCAGTTTTAAAACCAAAAGAACGAGAAGTCTTTGAACAAGTAAAGGCGTATCTTGAACAGTATGGGAATATCGGTAATCAGCAAGCACAAGAACTCACCGGGCTCAGTGCCGCAACGGTCCGACGCTACTTATCGTTGTTTGTCAAAGTCGGCTTACTGACTGCTAGCGGAAGTACAAAAGGAAAGTTATATTCGTTAGTGTCTATTTAGAGCGAAACTTTATCCTCATAAGTTCATTTCAAAATAAAAACACCCCAAAAGGTAGATTTTGTGTCTAACTTTTGGGGTGCGTTTCATAGTAGAGATTCCTATTAGAATTAATTTTTTAAAGCGTAAATTTGATCTTTAATGTACAACTCCATCTCATTAAATGCCTCATCTGTAATCTTTCCATCTTTTTGTTTGGCTAAATATAAATAGAATTGGACAGGTTCTGGTTCGTCCAGTTCAATCAAGCGAATATGATCCAGTTTTAAGAAGTCAACAAGAATGCCAATCATGTTTTTCTGTTTGATAAAGTTTTCGAACCCTTGAAGGTCACTAACTTCGGCTAATATATTTGGAATGATTCCGTATGAATTCATAAATTTCCAGAATACTTCATGATGAATAAAGTGTTCATTAAAGAGAATAAATTTCTCCTGTTCGACTTGCGAGAGATGAACGCGAGACTCTTTGGATAGCGGATGCTTTTTCGAAACGGCTAATTTAAATGGGAACGTTGCGATTTTTTTCAAATCAAGTTGGTTGCTAACAACCTCCTTACAAGTTCCAAATACAGCAATATCTAATTTATTCGAAATAATTTTCCTTGTGATTTCTTTAGAGCCATCTTCTAATAAGCCGATTTCAGTTCCCAAAATCTCCTCTAGCGATACAATATGTTGTGTTAAATCGAAGAAACGAGAAAGAGCGGCAGTAATCCCGATTTTAATACGTCCATCATGAGCGTTCTTTACTGCTGTTATGCCCATGTCCAGTTGTTGAATGGCATTGAGCGAATATTTTTTAAACAGTTCGCCTTCTTTAGTCAGAGATACCTCTGTATGAGATTGGTTCCGTAGAATCAGCTTCACACCGAGATCTTCTTCTAATGATTTAATGGCGTAGCTGACAGTAGGTTGACTGACTTTGAATTTTGAAGCGACTTTTGAAAAAGATTTTAAACGGCATAGAGCATTAAAGTATTTGAGTTGTTGAAGTTTCATCAGTTGGACTCCTCATATTTAAAAATTTTATAACACGTCCTCTATTTGACTATGCTAAAAGGAAAATTTTAAAATGTCAATGGGAGCATAGGGGGAGATAGAGTTTATTGGTGATAAACTTTTTTGCCTCCGCTTTTTTATGCTCTTAAATAAAGCACCAATGGCATTTAAACGCCATTTTGCAGACAACTATTTTATAGGAGGGATCACCATGCGTGGACACCAAATTTTAAATGACCCTTTTAAAAATAAAGGGACAGCATTTACACAAGAAGAACGTCAAGAATTAGGCTTGGTAGGATTATTACCGCCTTACGTTCAAACATTAGAAGAGCAAGCAGCGCAAACATATGCGCATATGCACCAAAAAGGCAGTGATGTTGAAAAACGTCTGTTCTTGATGGAAATCTTCAATACAAATCGTACGTTATTTTATTATTTATTCTCACAACATTTAGAAGAATTTAACCCAATCGTGTATGACCCAACGATTGCGGACACAATCGAAAACTACAGCGAACTCTTTGTGGATCCTCAATATGCGGCATACTTAGACATTAATCACCCAGAAAATATCGAATCAACATTGAAAAATGCTGCAGGAGATCGTGAGATTCGTTTAATCGTCGTAACCGATGCAGAAGGAATTCTTGGAATCGGTGACTGGGGAACAAATGGTGTGGATATTTCTGTTGGGAAATTAATGGTGTACACAGGTGCAGCTGGAATCGATCCAGCAAGTGTTCTTCCTTTAGTAATTGATGCTGGAACAAATCGTCAAAGTCTATTAGACGACCCTAATTACCTCGGAAATCGTCATGAACGTGTTCGCGGGGACCGTTACTATGCATTTATTGACCAATTTGTGGAAACAGCAGAACGTCTATTCCCTAAATTGTACTTACATTGGGAAGATTTTGGCCGTGGAAATGCAGCCAACATCTTAAATAAATACAAAAATCAAATTCCAACTTTCAACGATGATATTCAAGGAACAGGAATTGTAACGCTTGGAGGGATTTTCTCAGCAATGGATATCGCTGGTGAAAAATTAACAGACCAAGTGTACCTATGCTACGGTGGAGGGACTGCAGGATGTGGAATTGCTTCTCGAGTTCTTCGTGAAATGGTTGTCGATGGTCTTAGCGAAGAAGAAGCTTATAAACGCTTCTTCGTGGTGGATAAACAAGGGTTATTATTTGATGACATGGAAGGATTAACTCCTGAACAACGTCCATTTGCGAAAAAACGTAGTGACTTTCCAAATGCGGATAAGTTAACAGATTTACTAGAAGTTGTGAAGACTGTTAAACCGACTATCTTAGTTGGAACTTCAACTCAACCAAATACATTTACTAAAGAAATTGTAGAAGCGATGTGTGAAATTACAGAACGTCCAGTTATTTTCCCTCTATCAAACCCTACAAAATTAGCAGAAGCAACTGCTAAAGATCTAATTGAATGGTCAAACGGAAAAGCATTTGTTGCAACTGGAATTCCTTCAGAAGATATTGAGTTTAATGGAGTGAAATACGTTATTGGACAAGCGAACAACGCCTTGATTTATCCTGGTCTTGGATTAGGAATGTTAGCTTCTGAGGCGAGTCTGTTAACAGATGAGATGATCGGGGAAGCAGCACATGCTGTAAATGGTATCGTTGATATTACAAAACCAGGGGCACCTGTATTACCACCGTTCAAATACGTGGCAGAAGTGTCATTAAAAGTGGCAACAGCAGTCGCTAAAAAAGCACAAGAACAAGGTCTAGCACGCGCAACTGAACAAGACATGGAAAAAGCGGTTCGTGAATTCAGATGGACACCTAAATATTAATCAATCGAACTACTGTACGCTCTAGCAATCTGACTAGAGCGTTTTTTATGGGCAAGTTTCAGTGTTCTCTTGAAAAAAACAGCGTTCTACTATACTATTAGAGGGTAGAAATTCAAAGAGCGAGGAGCTTATTATGAAAGAAAAATTCGGAATTATTTTAGCAGCAGGTAAAGGAACTCGTATGAAATCTGCTCTTTACAAAGTGATGCATCCAGTATGCGGGAAACCAATGGTGGAACACGTTGTAGACCAAGTAGAAAAAACAGGAGCTACTGAAATCGTAGCGATTGTTGGACATGGTGCTGAAATGGTGCAAAATCATCTAGGAGACCGTGTTTCGTATGCAGTTCAAGCAGAACAATTAGGAACAGGACATGCCGTTTTACAAGCAGAATCTCTTCTAAAAGGAAAAGAAGGAACGACGATTGTGATTTGTGGAGATACTCCATTATTAACAAGCGAAACTCTTTCAGCTTTAATGGAAGAACATGAACGCACAGGGGCAAAAGCAACGATTCTAACTGCAATTGCCGAAGACCCAACAGGATACGGCCGTGTAATTCGTGATGCGGATGGTTCTGTACTTAAAAACGTGGAGCAAAAAGATGCGTCTCCTGAAGAACAAAAAGTACAAGAAATCAACACTGGGACTTACTGCTTTGATAACGTAGCGCTCTTTAGTGCGTTACAAGAAGTCGGAAACGACAACGCACAAGGCGAATACTACTTGCCAGACGTATTAGAAATCTTGAAGAAACGTGGAGAAGTGGTTTCTGCTTACCCAATGAAAGATTTCGATGAAGGGATGGGTGTAAACGACCGCGTGGCTCTTTCAAAAGCGGAGAAATATATGCGCAACCGTATCAACGAAGAACATATGCGTAACGGGGTTACTTTAATCGATCCAGAAGCAACTTATATCGAGTCAACGGTTCAGATCGGTTCGGATACTGTGATTGAACCAGGTGTTGTCTTAAAAGGTAAAACAGTCATCGGTTCAAACTGCTTTATCGGAGCACATAGCGTGGTTCGTGACAGCGTGTTAGAAGATGGGGTTCGTCTTGTAGCAGCAAACATCGAAGAATCACACATGAAAGTAGACAGCAATGCAGGTCCATTTGCACACTTACGTCCAAATGCTGTTTTAGGTGAACGTGTTCATATCGGTAACTTTGTAGAAGTGAAGAACTCAACGCTTGGTGCCGACACTAAAGTAGGTCACTTAACATACATCGGCGATGCGGACCTTGGCGAAGATATTAACGTTGGTTGTGGAACAGTGTTTGTAAATTACGACGGTAAAAATAAACACCGTGCGACAATCGGTAGTCATGTATTTATCGGATGTAATGCGAATATCGTTGCTCCAGTTTCAGTTGGTGATGATGTATTTATCGCTGCTGGTTCAACAATTACCGAAGATGTACCAGCAGGAGCGCTTGCGATTGCGCGTAGCCGTCAAGTAAATAAAGAAGATTACGCTTCAAAATTACCATCTGCTCAAAAAGACTAAAAATTTTTCCAAAAATTTTTAGCAAAAATATTCAAAAATCAAATAAAAAACGGTATGATAGTACTATAAAATAAACTTCGGGGGTTATCATTGTGGAACATTATTCCGATCCTAATTTAAAAATATTCGCTTTAAGCTCAAATCGTCCTTTAGCGGCAAAGATTGCTGAAGAAGTCGGTTTAGAACTTGGTAAAGTTTCTGTTACTCAATTCAGCGATGGCGAGATTAAAATCAATATCGATGAGAGTGTACGTGGTTGCCATGTGTATATCGTTCAATCAACTTCTTATCCAGTAAATGATAACTTAATGGAGTTATTAATCATGGTGGATGCATTACGCCGTGCGAGTGCAAAAACAATTAACATTGTTATTCCTTACTATGGCTACGCTCGTCAAGATCGTAAAGCACAATCTCGTGAACCAATCACTGCAAAATTAGTTGCAAACATGATTACTCAAGCCGGTGCAGACCGTGTGTTAACACTTGATTTACACGCTGCCCAAATTCAAGGGTTCTTCGACATTCCAGTGGACCACTTATTAGGAGCTCCACTTCTTGCGAACCACTTCTTAGAAAACAACTTCAAAGATAAAGATATCGTTGTTGTATCTCCTGACCACGGTGGGGTAACTCGTGCTCGTAAAATGGCTGAGTTCTTACACGCACCTATCGCGATTGTTGATAAACGTCGTCCAAAAGCAAACGTGGCAGAAGTCATGAATATCATCGGTGAAGTAAAAGGAAAAGTTGCCGTATTAATCGACGATATGATTGATACTGCTGGAACCATCACTCTTGCTGCACAAGCGATTAAAGATGCAGGTGCTGAAGAAGTGTACGCTTGCTGTACGCACGCCGTATTATCTGGGCCAGCATTAGAACGTATTAACAACTCAGTGATTAAAGAAGTTGTTGTAACTGACTCAATCGAAGTCCCTGTAGAAAAAACAGGTGGCAAGATTGTTCAAATCAGCGTTGACCAATTAATGGCGGAAGCGATTCGTCGTATTCACGAAAACCGTTCAGTGAGTCCGTTGTTTATCGAGAAATTCACTATTTTAGATTAATAAAGAATTGTTAAAATAAATGAGCCGAGGCTATGGTCTCGGCTCATTTTTGTTTATACTGAACCTAACATAGAGGAGGTTGTCATGAAACGAAAAGGTTCAAACAGAGCAGGGTGGTTTACTCTTATCTCATTTATTTGTGGGGTAGTTACACTGGTGACGTTTGATGAGATGGATTCATCTGTAAAAACTATTGAAAATATGGACGAAATCGGTGCAGCTATTTTAGTGCTATTTTCAGCGATGACCATCGGCGGCATCTTCTGGATGGGGTTGAATTATTGGAGAAAAACGCATCAGGAACTTGTGAAGTTGCAATATACATCGGTTACACCTGAAACGATGGAAGATTATTACAGAGCCACTGCAAAGGCAGTTCGTAAGGTTGGAGTTTCTGTCATTATTTTTGCATTCATGCTCGGTGTGTTTTCGCAGTTCAATAGCGTTTTTGAAGTGATTGGATTAGCGGTGTTCTTATTTGGAATTGCCATTTGTTTCTTGTCGCTAGCTCCAAAATCACTTGCCAAACAAATTCAGAAACAAACGATTCGATAATGTTGGAGGTTTTGAATGAAACTAGAGAAAACAAAGAATATCGCAGAAGCCTTGATGTGGATTGGGTTAGTGCCACAATGGATTTTTGCGACTAGTCGTGGCGTCCCAGGAGGGCTTTTGATAGCCATCTTCATTATGCCGATTTTCATGATTCTGGCGTTTGTGAGTTTCATGATGCATATTTTAATCGCGGTGGAAGAAAAATCATTTAAAAACACTTGGTGGCAACTACTGCTCACAGGAGCTTGGTTCATTTTTCAATATTTGTTAGCCACTGGAGTGATTCATATTTGGTAAGAAGAGATTTAGGAGGAAGAGAGTTATGGAAGTACAACATTTTGAAAAGCAACCAGGGTTAGTAAAGATGCATAAGGTTGCTACTGTCTTGATGTGGATTTCGTGGGCCCTTTTCTTTGTGGCGATGTTAGGGGCGGTAAATTATTTCTTTGCAGAGGAGCAACTGCTACTTATGATGCTGTATATTTTAGCAGTGGCGGCAGGAGGCTTTCTTCTCAGTTTCTCGCTGTTTAGTTGGATTTCGTTTAAACTACAAACAGTGAAAGAAACAGGATGGCAGTTGCTCTTAACAGGTGGATTCCTCATTACGTACTTGCTGGTTTCGATGAGACTCTTTTATTAAGGGGAAACAAATGCAAGAAACTGCAGGTTATGGTACAATAATCCGGCAAGAAATATGTGAACTAAGCGCACGAGTCGCACTCACTATTGGTGATGCAACTCGTGTTTTTCGATTATTTTAGGGAAAGTGGTTCACTGGACAGACGATTCAAAAGATTGAAAAAGGAGATTAAGATGAGTTTCAAAATTGGAGATATTCAAATTGACAATAGCGTAGTTGTAGCCCCAATGGCTGGGATTTCAAACTCTGCTTTCCGTGTCACTGTAAAAGAATTCGGTGCCGGTTTAGTGGTTTGCGAAATGATTAGCGACAAAGGGATTCAATTTCGTAATGAGAAAACATTAAGCATGCTTCATATCGAACCAAACGAGTATCCACTCAGCGTTCAAATCATGGGCGGAAATAAAGATACTTTAGTCGAAGCGGCGAAATACGTGGCTGAAAATACAGAAGCAGCGATTATCGATATCAACATGGGATGCCCTGTTAACAAAGTGATTAAGGCAGAAGCTGGTGCAAAATGGTTACTAGACCCGAATAAAGTATACGAAATGGTTGCGGCGGTTGTAGACGCAGTCGATAAACCTGTGACTGTGAAGATGCGTACAGGATGGGACCACGAGCATTTATATGCGGTTGAAAACGCCCTTGCTGCAGAACGTGCCGGCGCGAGCGCCGTTGCGATGCATGGCCGTACTCGTGTTCAAATGTATGACGGGAAAGCCGACTGGGAAATCCTAGGAGAGGTAAAGAAGAACTTAACGCGCATTCCATTAATCGGGAATGGGGATGTTCGCTCTCCGGAAGATGCCAAACGCATGATTGACATTGCAGGAGTAGATGGCGTCATGATTGGACGTGCAGCCTTAGCGAACCCTTGGATGATTCGTCAAACAGTTCATTATTTAGAAACAGGCGAATTGCTTCCTGAAAATACCGTTCCAGAGAAAATCGAAATTGCGAAATTACACTTACAACGACTTGCCAATCTGAAAGGTGAAGCAGTCGCAACGAAAGAATTCCGTAAGTTAGCAGGCTATTACTTAAAAGGAGTGCCACGTGCCTCTAAAACAAAAGTAGCCATTAATGAAGCTGAGAATTTACAAACAGTAGAAGCGTTATTAGACCAATTCGTGGTAGAACATTTAGAGCGTGAAGAACGTCAAAAACAACGCTTGGCAGAAATTTAAGCAAAAAGCCTTGAAATACTTTCAATAAGGCCTCTTCTTTTGGTACAATAAGGAGAGTTATGAAGAACAAGCAGCGTTCAAAGGAGGAACAAACGTGTCTTTCGAAGTAGAAACACAAGAAACATTAAATGACCAATTACAAGTTCGTCGTGAAAAAATGAGTCAATTACGCGAAAAAGGAATCGATCCTTTCGGTACTGGATTCAAACAAAAAAATACAACTGAAGAAATCCACAACCAATTTGAAGGAGCTACAAAGGAATCACTTGCTGAACAAGAGCCTGTAACCGTTCAAATTGCTGGACGGTTGATGACAAAACGTGGAAAAGGAAAAGCTGGTTTTGCCCACATCCAAGATGGCAAAGGCCAAATCCAAATTTACGTACGTAAAGATGCTGTTGGAGATGATGCGTACGAAGTCTTCACAAAAGCAGACTTAGGAGACATCGTTGGTGTTGTAGGGACTGTTATGGTCACAAACACTGGTGAGTTATCTGTTAAAGCAGAACAATTCGTTCATTTAACAAAAGCACTTCGTCCACTTCCTGATAAATATCACGGATTAACAAACGTAGAACAACAATACCGTCAACGTTACTTAGACTTAATTAGTAATCGTGACAGCTTCGACCGTTTCGTAACCCGTAGTAAAATTATCCGTGAAATCCGTCGTTACTTAGACGACCGCGATTACTTAGAAGTTGAAACTC
>CAUUUT010000014.1:0-21352 GCA_963548485.1 uncultured Streptococcus sp. | reverse complement strand
GTGGAAGCATGAGTGAAGTAACGATTCTTCACATCAATGATATGCACTCGAATTTCCACTCCATTAAAACACAAACGCGCTTTATGACTGAGCGTAGATCTACTCTTGAGGCGGCGGGCCAGAAGGTGTTTGGAATTGATTTAGGAGACCTGATTGACCGTGTCCATCCACTAGTTGAAGCAGAAGATGGAAAGATTGCGTCAAGAGTGTTAAACGAGCAACAAATCGATTTTGCTACTCTTGGAAATAACGAAGGGACGGCGTATACACCGCTTGAATTAGCAGCAGCGTATGAAGGCCGACATTTTGAAGTGATTATTTCGAATGTCAAATGGGCATCCACTGGAGAAGTGCCTCCTTTTGCAAAGGAAATTCATGTTGAAACAGTCGATGAGTGTAGTATTGCATTTATTGGACTCACGGCTTCCTATCCAGAAAGCTACGGGCCAAATGGCTATTTGATTGAAGAGCCGATGGATGCGTTAAAGCGTCTTGTTCCAACCTTAGCTAGAAAAGGATATCAGATTATCTTGCTGTCTCATCTAGGCATTGAAATGGACCATCTGATTGCCGAAACCTATCCAGAAATCCAGGTGATTCTTGGAGCACATACACATCATTTCTTTGAAGAAGGAAAATGGGTCAACCAAACACTGTTAACAGGTGGATTTAAGTATGGTGCGTATATTGGTGAACTTCATTTGAAAATCGAAGGTAGTCGCTTAATTCCTCTTTCTGACAAAATGATTGCAGTAGAGGCTTTAAAAGGAGATTCGACTATTGATGAAGGAGAAGCACTCCGCGAACAGGGGATTGCGCTCTTGAAAGCTGAAGTGGTACTTCCACACATTCCTGCAATCTCTGTGAAAGAGCTAGCCAAACTATCCTTAGAAGCGATGACGAGACAAACAGGAGTTCCAGTGGCATTTACTTATACAGGACTTTTTGTGGTACCGTTTAAAGAAGGACCACTCACAAAGTTCGATTTACATGAATGTATGCCACATCCGATTCATTTGAACAAGAGTCGCTTTAGAGTGTCTAATTTCAAACAACTATTACGAATCTTTGAAGCGCAGCAGCCTGAATTACTAGAAAAAGCTATTCGTGGATATGGTTTTCGTGGTAAACTGTTTGGAGAGATCCTTTATATAGGATTCCAGTTCGTTAATGGCGAAGTCGTTATGGATGGGAGAACGTTGGCAGATGATGAATACATTACGTTTGTTTGCCCAGACCATATGCGATTCGTTCCATTTTTTTCGATGATTGAAGAAAAAGGGGACAACGAAATTATTTATCCAGATTTATTAAGAACAATTATTGAAAAAGAATTATTATTCAAAGAAAGGAAGAATCATGACTGAACAGAAAGCAGAAACACTTTCACAGGAATTAAGTCAAGTCTTAGAAGAGATTGTGACAACGCCTGAAGAAGAAGTGAAGCGTGCGGTAATGGTTGGAGATACAACCGTGATGATTGATGATGTGCATTATGAAATCGTCGAAGACTACCGCGACGGATTTAATATTGAAGCATTAAACGAGCGCTATAATGACATCTTTGAGCGCTATGATTACATCGTTGGCGATTGGGGCCATGAGAAATTACGTTTGAAAGGTTTCTTCAAACATTCGCATAAATTGGCGACTCCAGACCGCGATATCGATTATTTACAAGAATACTTATTGGAATATTGCAATTTTGGGTGCCAATATTTCGTATTAGAAAGGGATCCAGAGGCGCAACATAAACCAGTTGTGGAAGAAGAAAAAACACAACAACGTCCAAGACGCGATCGCAATAATCAACGTAAGCGTCAAAACAACCAACGCAGAGAGCATGTGTTTAGTCCGGCAGATTTAGATAGTCCAGTCCGTACAAATAATAAGCGTAAGTTTAAAGAGAAGTCTCAAAACCGTCAGAAGAAACGCAATAATGAGACAAATCAAAAGACGAAAAAAGATCAATCGTTTAACTTGAAAGAATTTATTCCGAAAGAAACGATGAAAGAAAAAGAATATGAAAGCAATAACTTCAAACCAAAACAGAAGAAATCTTCTCAACATTTCTCAATGAAAGAAGTGGAGAAACCAGCAAGCAGTAAGGTGAAGAAGAGCCCTGTGAAATCCACTCAGAAGAAAGGATTCCATATTCGAGAAAACCAACAAAGAGGTAACTAAATGTATAAAGCATATTTTATTGATTTAGATGGAACAATGTATCGTGGGAAAGACCGTATTCCAACGGCAGAAGCCTTTATTAAAAGATTGCAAGAAGCCCAGATTCCATTCCTATTTGTAACCAATAACGCTACAAAAACACCTGAACAAGTAGCTGAAAACTTACGTGTGAACTATGGTACTGAAGTATCAGCAGACGAAGTGTATACAAGTGGTGTTGCGGCAGTGGATTACTTGAAGTCTCACTTCGACGTAAACCGTATCATGGTGATTGGCGAAGAAGCGATTAAAGGACAAGTGGAAGCTGCAGGGTATACGCTTGTATCGGAAGACCCAGAAGTTGTATTACAATCCCTTGACCGTAATGTCACTTATAAAGACTTAGAAACAGCAACACTTGCGATTCGTAATGGTGCAACGTATATCGTTACGAATATCGATTCAAACTTGCCAAGCGAAAAAGGCCCAATCCCAGGGTCAGGTGCTATCACTGGTTTCTTAAAAGTGGCAACACAAGTAGAGCCCATTATTATTGGGAAACCAAGTAGTGTGATTATGGAGTCTGCATTAGAGTACTTAAATGCCAAATTCCCAGACCGTCATTTTACAAAAGAAGACATCGCAATGGTCGGAGATAACTATCAAACCGATATTCAAGCCGGGATTCAATACGGCATGGACACGCTAATGGTATTAACTGGATTTTCAACACGTGAAGATTTAGAAAAAGTGGCAGAACAACCAACGCACTTGGTAGAGGATTTGAGTGAATGGACTATTTAACTAGAACTTACCGCGTGCCTAAGTGGATCACTTCCATCGCGCTATTCTTATTCTTCTTAAGTCTAGGAATTACCTTTGTGATTTTCTTTGAGCCGATGTATCATTGGTCGATTGGTTGGTTTGGAGTGGAAAAACTCACTGGGTACAGTGCAGATACGCTTAAGATGAACTATCACGAACTCATTCGCTATTTAACGAATCCACTAATTGATCCGTTGAAGATGACTGATTTCCCAAGTTCAGAACAGGGATTATTCCACTTTTTCGAGGTGAAACGTCTCTTCTTCGTGAACTTTGCGGTATTACTAGCTTCAGGGCTTATCAGTTTCTTTGGGGTACGATATTTACGACAAAGAAGACAATCATGGCAATTACGTCGCCCTATTCGCTGGCTTGTTTTAATTCCAGTTGTTGTTTGTTTTGCAATTGCAGCATTCTTCGATACGCTCTTTGTAAAGTTCCATCAAGTGTTCTTTAACAATGATGCGTGGATGTTTGATCCGAAAAATGACCCGATTATTTTAGCATTGCCTGAAGAATTCTTTATGTTGTGTTTTGCCGTAGTATTCACCTTTTTACTGGTGGGGCTTTTAGGTACAAACTTTGCGATTAAGCGGTTAAAAGAAATTTAAAACTATAAGAAACGAGAGCTCTTTTCGAAAAGGAAGAGTTCTCGTTTTTTTGTGCATAAAAAATTCGCATATGAGCGGAATTTCACACGAAAAAATGGTATGATATAAGAGATGAAAATTTTAAAGGATTGAGGAGTGGAATAATGAAATTATCAATTGTCATCCCGTTTTATAACGAGGAAAATATGATTCAAAAAATGTATGACGCCTTAGTAGCAGAAGTGAATAAAATTACTAAAGCGGAATTTGAAATTATTTTTATTAATGATGGTAGTAAAGACCGTACTTTTGAAAAAATGCTTGCAATCGCAGAGGGTGATTCTCGTGTGAAATATATTAGTTTCAGCAGAAATTTTGGGAAAGAAGCTGGAACGATTGCAGGACTTGAATACGCAACAGGAGAAGCTGTGATCTTGATGGATGGGGACTTACAACATCCACCTGCATTGCTTCCACAAATGATTGAGGCGTATGAAGAAGGATATGACGTTGTGAGTGCTCGTCGTACACGTACAGGTGAAAAACCACACCGTACATTTTTAGCAAAACATTTCTATCGTCTTGCTAATAAAATGATGGATATCGAATTGATGGATGGAGTATCTGAATTCCGTCTATTTAGCCGTAAAGCGGTTCGCGCTATCCTTTCTTTACAAGAATACAACCGATTCTCTAAAGGAATTTTCTCTTGGATCGGCTTTAAAGAAAAAGTCATCGAATATGAAAACCAAGTTCGTACAGTTGGGGAAACAAAATACTCATTGAAGTTCTCATTAAACTATGCGATTCAAGGGATTTTATCGTTCAACGATAAGCCACTTCGTATGTGTATTAACTTCGGTTTATTCTGTTTATTAATTTCATTGGCTTACGTTCTTTGGACATTTGTTCAATACTTCGTAGCTCCAGATTCACTCGTGAGTGGATACTTCACAACGATTTTCTCTGTAGTTCTCTTTGGTGGAATTCAATTGATTTCTATTGGGGTATTAGGGGAATATATCGGTAAGATATACTACGAAGTGAAGAAACGTCCACATTACTTAGTTGATGAAACGAACATGACGGTGAAAGGAGAGCAACATGACGACTAAGAAAAAAGTCTATTTAGCGAGTTTCCTAGCGCCAATGATTCTCATCTTTATCGCTTGGGCGATTGATGGGTTCTTTCCTTTCGGCGCAAAGTCACTGATGGCTGTTGACTTTAACGCACAGTACATCGGGCTATATGCTTATTTCAAACATCTATTCCTTAATTGGGATTGGAGTAGCTTCTTCTATTCGTTCTCGAAATCAATCGGGGGTGGAATGCTTGGGATTTGGGGCTTTAACTTATTAAGTCCATTTAACTTCCTATTCCTCTTCTTCTCTGAAGAAAACTTCCAATGGATTGTACCTGTCGTGATTGCATTGCGTTATGGAGCGATGGGTGTAACGATGACGCATTTCCTTGTGAAGCGTTATGACGGCTTGAAGAAAAAAGCCTACTTACTTCCAATCGTAGCAACCATTTATGCCTTAAACGGATTCAACGTCAGCTACCAAATGAACCCGATTTTCTACGATGGCATGATTATGTTGCCACTAGTATTAATTGGAGTGGAACAAGTTCTTGATAACGAGTCTCCACGAGGCTATATCGGAATGCTGGCGTTAGCATTATTTGTTCACTTCTACATGGGTTACATGACATGTATCTTTGTAGTCATCTACGCATTATTCTATGTCATCCGTTCAAAAGAATTTACAAATGTGAAAGTGATTTTTGAACGCATGTTGAAACTAGCCTGTGCTTCAATTATCGCAGTAGGGATGGTTGCGGCGATTCTATTGCCAATCATCATCAGTTTAGTTTCAACTAAGGGTGGGTTGCAAAGCTCATTGAAATTTGAGTGGACATTGCAAATCAATCCGCTGGAGATTTTATCAAAATTATTCTTAGGGTCATTCGATAATGACTCATGGCCAGCTGGACCAAACTTACCAAACATTTATGTAGCAAGTGTCGGGATCTTAGGAACGATTTACTACTTTATCTCTAAGAAGATTTCAAAATGGGGTAAGATTGCAGCAGGGTTTGTACTTGTTGTTTTCCTCATTTCATGTGCGCATGAATTTACAAGTAAATTATGGCATATGGGTCAAAACCCAGCCGGATTCTTCTACCGCTTCTCATGGATTATTGCTTTCTTCTTAGTGTACCTAGCTTACTTAAGCTTACGCGAAGTAGAAAGATTTACGGCCAAAGAAGCAAGCATCTTATTTGTGGGAATGGCGATTATTTTTGGGATTGTTCAATTCCAAGAGCATTCATTCTTAACGATTTGGCAACGTATCGCGACTCTTGGTATTTTCATGATTATGCTTCTTGCCTTGTTCTGGACAAAAGCGAAGAAACCGTGGGCAGTGATTGCAGTATTGACGGCAGTCGAATTAACAGCCAATGCGGCAATTGTTCAGTCTCGTGTCGGCTATACAGATGCGTATAAATACCATGATGCGGTTCTTCAATTGAAAGATGCGATTAATCCAATTCGTCCTGATGATACTGACTTCTACCGTATCAATAAGACATTTAACTTAAGTAAAAACGATCCATTTATGGTCGATTACCCAGGTTTATCAGTATTTAGTTCGAACTTGGAAAATAGTACGCGTGATTTATTTGACCGCTTAGGAAATAACGGGATTAACGCGACAACGTACTACCAAGGAACGCCACTGCAAGATGCGCTCTTCTCAGTGAAATACTTAGTAGCGCCAAAACCGGTATATACAAAAGAATATCCTGATACTTCGAAAATGTATGTATTCGGAAATATGGTAACGCGTAAAGATATTACGTCAAAAGAACCAGTCTATGAAGCCGTAAGAACGAAGACATATGAGACGGGCATGATTTTACCAATCGCATATGGGGTAAATGATGCGACAGTGAATGTAAAACTGGAAAATCATCAACCAATTCAAAACCATAACAAGATTGTCCAAGCAATGGGAGCCACAAGTGAGAACTACTTAACGCTTCTAGCAGCTAACGAAGTGAAGTTGGATAATATGGAAGTCCCTGATTCTTCTAAACCAGAAACGTATAAACGTGTGGATTCATCGAAACCAGGAACGATTACGTATCACTTAGTACCGCAATCGTCAGAAGATTACTGGGTGTCCATTCCTCAAAAACTTTCTCATACGAATAAAAACAAAGTGAGAATTTTACTCAATGGAAATACGTATGATTTCCAAGATAAATTCCAACAAACACAGCTGATTCAAATTGCACATGATTCACTTGGAAAAGGCGTTGATTTAACGATTGAAATTGATACAGATGATGAATATAACTTGTCTGGATTACGCCTAGCACGCTCAAATAGTACCTTAGTCAACCGTATGATTGAAGAACGTCAACTTCAAGGAATGAAAGTCACTCATTGGGACGACAGTCATATTCAAGGAACTGTGAATATTACAGACGATAGTACATGGATGATGACAAGCATTCCATATGAAAAAGGCTGGACTGTTAAAGTTGATGGAAAAGTCGTTGGTACGGCAAAAGTTTGGGACAGTCTTCTTGCTTTCCAAATTACGCCTGGTGAACATACGATTGAGATGACTTATATGCCAGAAGGATTTATGGCAGGTTTCGTGATTTCAATTTTATCAATTTGTATTTATGTTTTTGCCATTTATAAAAAATGGATTTAATTGAATAGGAGTAGACTATAATGACAATTTCAAAAATGAAATTAAAATATAGTTCGCTATTCTACGTTCCATTTGTGGTGATGTTGGGGGTCTTCCTAAGTTTAGGATTGACCCCTTTTTCGCAAAATTCGATTCATAGTGGAGACTTTCTTTCTCAATATTTTCCGCTTTATATCGGATTGCATAAACTATTTTGGAGTGGAGATTTTAGCGGTCTATTTTGGTCCTTCGAGAAATCACTTGGAGGAGCCATGCCAAGTGTCTGGGGCTTTAATAGTTTAAGTCCATTCACGTTTTTATATGTGATATTCCCGATTTCAAGTTTTCAAGTTCTTAGCTACGTAATTCCGTTACTACGTGCTGGGGTTATGGGAGTCGTCTTTGGATATTTCCTAGAGAAGAAGTTCCAAGGCGTATCGAAACAGTATTGGTTATCGTTAGGATTAGCAACGTCGTATGCGCTTAGCGGATTTGTCGTATCGCAACAGTTCAATCCTAATTTTTTAGATAATCTTGTATATATTCCGTTTATTCTCTTGGGAATCGAAGAGGTGGCAAGTGGAAAACGTTCGGTGAAATTACCGCTGTTTCTTGCAATTAGTTTAATCACGGATTTTTATACAGGGTATATGATGTGCCTCTTTGTAGCGCTCTATACATTTTATGTCGTCTTTTCATCGGATGCTTCTTTGAAAGAGGTCGTACAGAGAATAGGGAAAGTCGCGTTATTTGCACTTATTGGTGTAGGTCTAGCAGCATTTTGGCTATTACCAGTCTTTAGTGCTTTGTTAGAGAGTAAAGCGAGTGCTGGCAGTACCTTTGCATGGTCATGGAATTCTTTGAATGATATAGTCGCCATGCCACAAAAATTTATTTTAGGATCCTTTGGAGAAAAAGAGTGGGGCGATTCTAAGGCGTTACCGCAACTCTTTATCGGCGGATTAGGGCTCTTTGGATGTTGTACATTTTTTGCTAAAAGAGAGATTACTCTTCGTAAAAAATTAGCAGCGACGGTTGTGTTGCTTGTCTTACTGCTCTCATTTTCGATTCAAGGATTCGATCAAATTTGGCATATGGGACAACGCCCGGTGGGTTTCTATTTTAGAAATTCGTGGGTTGCCAATACCTTTATGCTGGTGTTAGCGTCAGAAAGCTTAATGAAATGGAAAGATGAGTTCCGTCTAAATGAGTTTCTCGTAGCTATCTTTGGATTTGGCTCCATTCTAGTGTTGTCGACTTTAAGAAGTCTTCAATATGTAGAGACGTCACAGAAAATACTCGCATTTATTATTTGGGCAATTATCTTATTAGCCTTCTTCTTTAGAAGAGCGGATAGAGTTCGTAGGCTACAATTGACGGCCGGAGTTGTGATTTTCGAGTTACTGGTGAGTTCCGTTGTTGGATTTAGACGAGCGCCTTATTTCATTGGAAATGCAGAATTGAAGGAACAAATGGAATTTGCGATGGCGTTTGACGAAGAAGGTTTTAGTAATCCGAATACTTTTACACGAATGGAGATGCATAAAGGGTTATTGTACGCGAACTTCCCGATTGCATTTGGCTATAATGGGGCTTCTCATTTCACGTCAAGTCTTGAATATGCATTGATTGAAGAGATGAGTCATCTAGGACTTCCAACGTCCAAATCGGTTGCGAACTATACAAACCGTAATGTAATCTTAGATTCGCTATTTGGCGTATCGCGCTTTATGATGAATGGTGCTGAAAAACGCGTCTTTGCAGATGTGCGTGGAATGTATGCCAAAGAAGGGTCGATGAAGCATTTTGCGATTTATCGCAATCCATACGCGTTTTCTCTTGGATATTTAACGAATGAACAAACAGCAACAAGTATCACCTTTGAAAAAAATCAACCAGTAGCGAATGTGAATCAACTTTTACAAGTGATTGGTCTATCTGGAACAAACGCATTGAGTGAAGTCAGTGTTGGGGAACCTGTGACGACGAATTTAACGAAGGGGCAGGAGAAATACACGTTAACCAACGAAAGTGAATCGGCTAAAATTGAATGGAAATTCAATCTACAGCCAAACAAACTGTATTTTGTCGAAATTCCAGAACGCCAAGCAGGTTCCGTTATTAAATCTAAAGTGATGCTGAATGGCATCGGTTATCCATATGAGAATCGATTCCATGAGAATCAATTATGGCTGATTGGGAATGGGAACTTAGATCAAACGATGACCTTTGCGATTGAGGACGCGAAAGCAAAAGAATGGGATTTACGTGGGTTTAAGTTCTATACGATTGATATTACAACACTTGCGAATGCATTGACGCAGTATAAGAAAGCCAACGATATTACAATTGAGTCGTATACAAATGCGATGGTGAAGGCACATGTGACCGTCACAAATAGCGAACAGTCCTTTGCGACCTTTACGATTCCATACCATTCTGGTTGGAGCGTGACGGTGGATGGCAAGAAACAAGAAGTGAAAAAAGCACTCAGTTTCTTTATGGGCGTTTCACTAACAGAAGGAGAGCACGAAATCGTGTGGAGTTATACGCCACCAGGATTACATCTTGGAATGCTTATTTCTATTTCGTCGCTTGTCTTACTGATTTTTCTTTGGAAAAAGCATAAAATTTAAATAATCAAAATAGAGTGATACCGTATACGGTATCACTCTATCCATATAGAAAAGGCTGAAGCGTGATGCTTCAGCCTTTTTGCTTGATTAGTCTAATTCTTCTTTTGCTGGAATGCTGTGTGCTAGACGGCTAGCTGCAGCAGCTGCGATAGCTCCTACTAAGTCGTCTAAGAAGATGTTTACTTTACCAGTTGATTTATCATCTAAGTTTTTAAGAATTCCTGGTTTTACTTTATCGATATAACCATAGTTTGTAAATCCGATAGAACCATATACGTTTACGATGGATAATGCTAAGATTTCATCGACACCATATAAAGGCTCGTCTTCAGATAAGACATCGTTTAATAATGGATGTAATTTCTTTTCTTCTGCTAATTTATCCATTTCAATACCAGTGATAACGGCGTTTTGAACTTCGCGTTTTTTCAATACGCTATTGACGTTCAATAAACATTCTTCTTTCGT
Organism: uncultured Streptococcus sp.; assembly: GCA_963548485.1. Classification (GTDB taxonomy): domain Bacteria; phylum Bacillota; class Bacilli; order Lactobacillales; family Aerococcaceae; genus Granulicatella. The sequence continues at coordinate 10,959 of CAUUUT010000014.1, read as the reverse complement.
TAATCCTGGTACATATTTTTCTTGTAAGAAATAAACTAATTCAGCAATTTGTTCTAATTCTACACCACGTTCAGATAATAATTCTAAACAGCGTTCGTGTAATTCTTTTGGGCTTTTCATCTGAAAAATCCTCCTTTTAACAAATTATGGAACCCTTTTAAAAAAGAGTAGCTACTCATTTTAACACAAAATAGAAAGAACGCCCAAATGAATTGAGCGTTCTTTTTAAAATTTTGTAAACGGTTAGAACATTGATGAGCTATGAATCGTGCTCGGACGGCTATTTGGATTCACGTAAGTCATTGCAGCATTAATGGCAACAGGGGCTTCACCAAAACCAGTCGCGATGATTTTTACTTTGCCATCGTATGTTGCGATATCTCCAACGGCAAAGACGCCAGGAAGAGTCGTTTCCATTTGGCTGTTTGTCACGATGGTGTTACGAACCACATCGAATCCCCAGTTCTTCATTCCGCCAATAGAAGAAGAGAAGCCATAGTTCACGATAAAGTCGTCAACAGGAAGTTCGATTTGGTCTTCATCTTTAGCGTGTTTCAATACAACGGATTGAATATTTTCTCCATTTCCAATAATTTGGTCTGGAAGATAAGGTGTTAAAATTTCAACGCTTGATTCTTCCAATTGTTTCACGCTATGTTCTTGTGCGCGGAATTGTGGGCGACGGTGAACAATCGTAACTTTCTTTGCGATAGGTTCTAAGGCAAGTGCCCAGTCAACTGCAGAGTCACCACCACCGCAGATAGCTACAGTACGGTCGCGGAAACGTTCTAAGTTCGTCACGAAGTAGTGTAGGTTGCTGTTCTCAAAAGTTTCGGCATTTTCTACATCGAGCTTACGTGGACGGAAGGCTCCGTTCCCACAAGCGATAATCACCGTTTTCGCCAGATGAGTTTGTTTTGAAGTAACAACTTCATACCCAAAATCCGTCTTGTTTAATTCGAGTGCTTCTTCCTCTAAGCAGTATTGAGTTTCTGGGAACCGTTCAAGCTGTTCTTTCAAGTTCTCGATTAAATCGCCTGCTGCAATTGCAGGGAAGGCTGGAATATCATACACCATTTTTTCGGGATAAAGCATTCCTGGTTGCCCACCTAATTGTGGCAGTGTTTCAATAATTTTTACAGAGGCTTGACGTAAGCCCGCGTAAAAGGCGGTGAAAAGCCCAACAGGCCCACCGCCGATAATAATAATATCAACAATTTCTTTTGTCACTTTGTACCTCCGATTAGTAGAAGATTCTTAAAATAAAGGCCATTGCGATACCAGTTAATACACCAGCGAACACCTCAACAGGTTTGTGACCTAGATATTTTTTGATAATTAATTTTTTATTTTCTTCTGTGTCGAAGAGATTGATTGGATCATCTTCAGATTCGATTTCAACATGCTTTAATGCGCTTGATTCTTCACGTACTTGTTCTTCGTATAATTTTTGTAGTAGAATCCCTTGTTCACCACTTTGACGACGAACGGCCATGGCATCGAACATAACGATTAAGCCAAAAGTAGTCGCGATGGCAACAAATGGCGAAGCAAATCCGTGGTCAATAATTAACGCTGTAATCAGCGAGCTAACAGCAGCTGAGTGAGAACTTGGCATTCCACCAGTGCTAGTAACTAATGAAACGTTTGCGTCTGCTTTTTTTGAGAAGAGCGCAATCGGGAATTTGACAAATTGTGCAAATAGAATCGAGCAAATAGAAGCGATTAATGGATAATTTCGTAATATTGTCATTAAACTTTCACTCTTTCTTTTTTCTATACTCAAATACTATACCACGAAACGAAGAAAATCACTAAAGAAAATTTGTAGAACTTTTTTATTTTTTTATTAAGAATGATAAGAACGCTAAATTGCACCCGTTTGTCTTTTGTGGTTTAATAGAGGAGGTTAGATGAACAATCATCAGTATGATTTAAAAGGAGATGGAAAAATGAGTCAATTTCCACAATTGAATGAAGTGAATGAAAAGAATCCACTCGTGACTGTGCATACGAATCAAGGAGATTTCACATTGGAATTATTCCCTGAAGTAGCGCCTAAAACAGTGGAGAATTTCATAACACATGCAAAAAATGGATATTATGATGGAGTAATTTTCCACCGTGTTATTGAAGATTTCATGATTCAAGGTGGCGACCCAACTGGAACAGGTATGGGAGGCGAGTCTATTTACGGACGTACTTTCGAAGATGAATTTTCAAGAGAAGCATTCAACTTGTACGGTACTTTATCAATGGCGAATGCAGGTCCAAACACAAACGGATCTCAATTCTTCATTGTTACAGCAAAACAAGTGCCTGCACAAATGTTGAAACAATTAAAAGATGGCGGCTGGCCTGAAGAAATCGTTGAAGAATACGCTAAAGTGGGTGGAACACCTTGGTTAGACCACCGTCACACAGTATTTGGACGCGTGATTGATGGAATGGACGTTGTTCTTAAGATTGAAGGTGTAAAACGCAATGCGCAAGACCGTCCGCTAGAAGATGTTGTGATCGAATCAATGGACGTAAAAGCGTAGGAGGTTCTATGAGCAAAACTTTTAGAATTGGAGACATTGTTACGGCTAAAGTAACGGGTGTACAAAATTACGGAGTTTTCTTGGAGCTAGACGAAGATACGCAAGGCTTGATTCATATTTCTGAGTGTAAACATGGATATATGGATAATGTGCATGATTTTGTAAAAGTGGGACAGGAAGTGACGGCCAAAGTCATTGATGTCGATGAATTCTCAAATAAGATTAGTTTATCGATTCGAGCACTTGAAAAACTCGATGTTCCAGATGTTCCACAACGAATCAAGAAAAATCGCAAACGCTATGTTCCATCTATCGGATTTTCAAGCTTAGCGAAGAAGTTGCCAGAGTGGATCGAAGAAGCACAAGAGAAATTTGTAAAAGATAAAAACAAAAATTAAAAAAATCGTTATTGAATACGAAGGAGGCATTCAAATGGGACATATTTCATTTGATTATTCAAAAGCATTAGATTTCTTCAGCCAAGAGGAAATTGACAATTTACAGTCAACAGTAACAGCGTTAGATAAAGATTTACGCGAAGGATTAGGCGCAGGAAATGACTTCACAGGTTGGATTAACTTACCACGCGATTATGACAAAGAAGAATTTGCTCGTATTAAAGAAGCTGCTAAAAAGATTCAAGAAGAATCTGAAGTATTAGTAGTGATCGGTATCGGTGGTTCTTATTTAGGTGCGCGTGCAGCCATTGATTTCTTAAACCACGCTTTCTATAACTACTTACCAAGCGACAAACGTAAAACTCCTCAAGTATTATTTGCAGGGAACAGCATTAGCTCAACTTACTTACAAGGCTTAATCGACTTAATCGGAGACCGTGATTTCTCTGTAAACGTGATTTCTAAATCTGGTACAACGACAGAACCAGCGATTGCTTTCCGTGTATTCAAAGATTTATTAATTAAGAAATATGGTAAAGAAGAAGCTGTAAATCGTATTTACGCGACAACTGACCGTGCTCGCGGAGCATTAAAATCAGAAGCAGATGTTGAAGGTTACCAAACATTTGTAATTCCAGATGATGTCGGTGGACGTTTCACAGTTTTAACAGCTGTAGGATTACTTCCAATCGCAGTAACTGGTGCAGATGTAGATGCATTAATGCAAGGGGCTGAAGATGCACGTGTGGCATACAGCTCATCAAACTTAAAAGAAAACGAAGCTTACCAATACGCTGTAGCACGTAATGTGTTATACCGTAAAGGAAAAGTGACAGAGTTATTAATTAACTACGAACCAACATTACAATACTTCTCTGAATGGTGGAAACAATTATTCGGTGAATCAGAAGGGAAAGACTTCAAAGGAATTTATCCTTCAAGTGCAAACTTCTCAACAGATTTACACTCACTAGGACAATACATCCAAGAAGGTCGTCGTAACATCTTCGAAACAGTTATCAAAGTGGGCAAACCAAATGAAGAAGTAACAATCCCTGAAACAGAAGAAGATTTAGATGGATTAGGATACTTACAAGGCAAAACAATGGACTTTGTAAATACAAAAGCCTTCCAAGGAACATTACTTGCTCATACAGATGGTCAAGTTCCAAACTTTGTAGTGAACATTCCTGATATGTCAGCTTACACATTAGGACACTTAATCTACTTCTTCGAAATCGCAGTAGGTCTTTCAGGTTACTTAAATGGCGTTAATCCATTTGACCAACCAGGGGTAGAAGCATACAAGAAAAATATGTTTGCTTTACTTGGAAAACCAGGATTTGAAGACTTGGCAAAAGAATTAAACGAACGTCTATAATGAACGTACCGCATTCTCGAGAGGAGGATGCGGTTTTTTGTATCTTTGTAACCGGGGATTAGGAAAAGAACTTGCTACAGCGGGCATTTTGAACTAACATAGGTTTTACAAGAAGTGTTGGAGGAAAAAGATGAGAGTCATTGGATTAACAGGCGGTATCGCTAGTGGAAAAACAACAGTTTCTAATTTATTTAAAATCTCTGGAGTGCCGGTTATCGATGCCGATCTTGTAGCTAGACAAGTAGTCGAAAAAGGAACCGTTGGATTAACGGCGCTCGTGGATCGTTTTGGCGAGGCTATTTTGAATACAGATGGAACGTTAAACAGAACGGAACTTGCAAAAAGAATGTTTAGTGAGGAAGCGATTCGAAGCGAAGTCAACGACATCTTGCAACCGCTAATCCGCCAAGAGATTATATCTAGGATGCAATCATACAAAGACCAAGGAAAACCGCTTATCGTATTAGATGTTCCGCTCTTATTTGAAATGCATTATGAGAACTTATGTGATGACATTATAGTGGTCGCCGTTTCTGTTGAAACGCAAATTGCGCGCATGGAAAAACGGAATGGATATACCAGACAAGAAGCCTTAGAGCGAATCCAATCACAGATGCCTTTAGAAGAAAAAGTAAAAAGAGCGACCATCGTGTGGTCAAATGAAGGAACTCTTCAAGAGTTAGAACAAAAAGTCCATCAGTGGCTACTCGAAAATTTCCTTAAAAAATGATATAATAAATCGAATAAGCACAAAAAAGGAGAGGTGTTTGCAATGCAATGTCCAAAATGTAAAAACAATGGTTCTCGCGTAGTTGATAGTCGTCCAGCCGATGATGGCCGTTCTATTCGTAGAAGAAGAGAATGCGAAGAATGTGGCTACCGTTTTACAACATTCGAGCGCTTAGAAAAGGCGCCATTGCTTGTCATTAAACGTAATGGGAATCGTGAAGAATTTAGCCGTGAAAAATTATTAAACGGATTAGTTCGTTCAGCAGAAAAACGTCCAGTATCACTCGGACAATTAGAAGCAATCGTGAATGAAATCGAACGTTCCATCAACCAAGAGGGAGAAAATGAAGTGTCAAGCACGCTTATTGGGGAAATGGTGATGGATCACTTAGCAAAAATTGATGATATTGCGTATATTCGTTTCGCGAGTGTGTACCGTCAATTTACAGACCGTAAAATGTTCTTAAAAGAATTAGAAAGAATGTCTATGATTATGGACAGCCAAGAAAAATAGGAAGGAATTACAAGAATGCACTCAAAAGAGTTTCCGTGGGCACAGTATAAGCCTAAAGACGGTATCCTCGTGGTACAACCTGTGTGGATTACCGAAAGAGAAATCCAATTTTTAATGCAATTATACGCTCCGTTCATTGGGAAAGAAGCGACTCTTTTGTATGCGACTTTGTACGGTGAGTTATCTCCATCAGAGTATGAGAGTGAAGTCTTCTCCATTTCTGAATTATTGTCGATGACAAATTTAGGAATGCCAGACTTTTACTTAGCAAAGACTCGCTTAGAAGGGATAGGATTACTGAAAACGTATCGGAAGGAGCCGAGTGCTTCTCGCCCTCAAACATATACGATGGAATTACAGGCACCAACGTCTCCGCGTCTCTTTTTCAAAGATGCCTTACTTTCGACATTACTGTTAAATCAAATTGGGAATCATCGTTTTGAGAAATTAAAACAACGATTCTTAGTATCAAAACCAGGTGATTTAGGAGAAAACGAAAGTGCGCAGTTTGAAGAAGCATACCGACTTCCTTATAACATGGAGACTTATACAAGAAACCACGTGCAAGAAAATCGCATGGTATTAGATAGCAAGCAACAACCGGAATTCGAGTTTACGTCAGATGTGGATTGGGATTTAATCGAAGGGTTATTAAAAACAGAATTCGTTGATTTGAATTCTGTTACGAAAGACGTTCGTAAAATCGTCGATACTTTATATCGCGCGTATGGTTTTACAGAACAAGAAATTGCACAATTCTTAGTGATTGCTTCTGATTTAACAACGAAAGTCATCGATGAAGAGTTCTTGTTGAAATTAGGGCAAGAGGCTGCTCAAGATAAAGTAACGCAACTTCGTAGTGAAGAAGTGGTTGAAACGCCTATTTCAGAACCAACCAAAGCGCAAGTAGTGGAGGGAACGTCTGAAGAAGAGTTAGCCATCCAACAATTGATTCAAGCAGCTAAAGTGATGGCGCCAATCGACTTTGTCTCAAGCATCAAGGCGCAAAAGAAAGGCTATGTCTCAAAAGCAGAACGACAATTGATTTTTGATTTAGTATCTGTCAGCGGACTGCCAAATGAAGTGTTGAATATTTTATTCCACTATGCATTGGTGCAACTCGATAACGCGACACTTGCACGAAACTTTATCGATGCGATTGCCAACGACTGGGCTACAAAAGAAATCAAGACGGCTCAAGAGGCAATGGAAGCCGTACGTAACCGGGACTTGCAACGAGAAGTGAAACGAAAACAACAACTCCATAATGCCGGTAAGAGTAACTACAGAAGAAACGCTGGTTATCAAGAACAATTGCCAGAATGGGCCAAAGACTCTAAGGAGAAGGAAAAACAAACGCCTGCGCCTAGTGTGAGTCAACCAACACAAGTTTCAAGTGATTTGGCCGAGCAAATTGCTAAATTAAAAACAAGTAATCAAAGAGAACAACAATAACGGAGGTGAACGAGTTGGAAGGATTAAAAGGATTTTTAGATCAAAGAGGAGCCACGCAAGGCATGCCAAACATGCAAAACATCGAAAAAGAAATCTTTGAAGATGAAGATGTAAAAGCTTTTCTTGAACAACATAAAGAAGAATTGACTCCGGAAGCTATTCGTAAAGGAATGTCTGCGTTATTGGAGTTTCGAATGGAAAGAGATGCTAGAAAGAATCATAAGGAAGTAAAGGCTCCAGGTCTCGAACCATGTTTAGAAGTGCATAATGGATTTATTTTAGTGAATTACAAGCGTACTGAAGAAGCGATTCGCGAGGAAAGAGAACGCAAGCGTAAACGCCTGATTCATTCCATCAATATGCCGAAAAATATCGCGGAGGCACGTTTCTCAGATACGGCGCTCACTCCAGAGCGACAAGATGTTATTGGAGAATTGTTGAAATTCATCCAAAATTATAATCCTGAAAGTACCACATACCAAAAAGGATTATATTTAGCAGGGCCGTTTGGCGTTGGTAAAACGTATATGATGGGTGCTCTAGCAAACGAACTTTCTGAAAACGGGATTGAAACGACTCTTGTCAATGTTCCAACGTACAGTGCAGAAATTAAGCAAGCTATTCCAACAAATACCGTTGAAGCTAAATTAGTATCGCTTAAAAATACACCAATCTTAGTGTTGGATGATATTGGTGCGGAAATGAATAGCTCATGGTTTAGAGATGAAGTGTTGATGGTGATTTTACAACACCGTATGTTGCAAGAATTACCAACGTTCTTCACATCGAACTTCACGATTGATGAGTTAGAAGCGCATTTTGCTCATTCAAACAAAGGAGACCAAGAGCTTCTTAAAGCAAAACGTCTAATCGAACGTATCCGTTTCTTAGCAAAAGAGTATTTTGTTGATGGGCAAAATCACAGAAATCCATCATAGATGAAAATGCTTGAAAATATGAAAGATTAGTGGTTAAATACTAATGAACTAAATATTTTGAAAATGATGAAAAAGACAAGAAACTATCTCTTGGTTACATTTCAGCGAGAAGTGGGTTGGTGCAACACTTCATCCGGAATAGTTTTACCACTTTTGAATCCTTGCTTGAAACTTAGTAGAGCAAGGCGCATCGGAGCGTTATTCCGTTGAGGTTCATCTTTTTTGATGAACAAATTTGGGTGGAACCACGTAGAATATGACGTCCCATAGTTTGCAGTAGCAGACTATGGGATTTTTTGTTTATTTCAGAAATTTCAAAAAGAAAGAAGGAAAAAAATGTCAATGATTAAAATTACTTTTCCAGATGGAGCCATTAAGGAGTTTCCAAAAGGGATTACAGTAAAAGAAGTTGCAGAAAGCATTAGCAAAAGCTTAGCGAAAAAAGCATTAGCAGGTAAAGTAAACGGAGAATTAGTAGACTTCGATCGCGCTATCGAAGAAGATGCTTCTATCGAAATCGTTACACCAGACCACCAAGATGCATTAGGAATCTTACGTCACTCAACAGCACACTTATTAGCACATGCGTTAACACGTTTATACCCAGGAATTCACTTTGGAGTAGGACCAGCAATCGAAACAGGATTCTACTACGATACGGATATGCCAAATCAATTAACAGAAGATGCTCTTCCAGAAGTGGAAGCAGAAATGATGAAAATCGTTAAAGAAAACTACCCAATCGTCCGTCGCGAAGTAAGCCGTAAAGAAGCATTAGAAATCTTCGCAAACGACCCTTATAAAGTAGAGTTAATTAATGGTTTACCTGAAGACGAAACAATTACTGTATACCAACAAGAAGACTTCGTAGACTTATGTCGTGGTATCCACGTTCCTTCAACAGGACGTATCCAAGTCTTCAAATTATTATCACTTGCAGGAGCTTACTGGAGAGGTGACTCTAACAACAAGATGATGCAACGTGTTTACGGTACAGCATTCTTTGATAAAGCAGACTTAAAAGAATTCTTGAAAATGCGTGAAGAAGCAAAAGAACGTGACCACCGTAAATTAGGGAAAGAATTAGACTTATTCATGATTAGCCAAGAAGTTGGTTCAGGATTACCATTCTGGTTACCAAAAGGTGCTACAATCCGTCGTACAATCGAACGTTACATCGTGGATAAAGAAATCAGTCTTGGATACCAACACGTGTACACTCCAGTGATGGCTGATGTAGGTCTTTACAAAACATCAGGACACTGGGCTCACTATCAAGAAGATATGTTCCCACCAATGGATATGGGCGATGGCGAAATGCTTGTATTACGTCCGATGAACTGTCCTCACCACATGATGGTTTATAAAAACCACATACACAGCTACCGTGAATTACCAATTCGTATTGCTGAATTAGGAATGATGCACCGCTATGAAAAATCAGGTGCGTTATCAGGTTTACAACGTGTACGTGAAATGACTCTTAACGATGGACATACATTCGTTCGTCCTGACCAAATTAAAGACGAATTTAAACGTATTTTAGACTTAATCCGTGAAGTATATAGTGACTTCAATGTTAAAGACTACCGCTTCCGTTTAAGCTATCGTGATCCAGAAGATAAACATAAATACTTCGATGATGACGAAATGTGGAACAAAGCAGAATCAATGTTAAAAGAAGCAATGGATGAAATGGGATTAGAATACTTCGAAGCTATCGGTGAAGCAGCATTCTACGGTCCTAAATTAGATATTCAATTCCGTACAGCAATGGGATTAGAAGAAACAATGTCTACAATCCAATTAGACTTCTTATTACCAGAACGCTTCGACTTAACATACGTTGGTGAAGATGGAGACAATACTCACCGTCCAGTGGTTATCCACCGTGGAGTTGTATCAACTGCAGAACGTTTCGTAGCGTACTTAATCGAAGAATACAAAGGAGCATTCCCAACTTGGTTAGCTCCAGTTCAAGCAACAATCATTCCTGTAAGTGTGGAACATCATTATGATGCTGCACGTGAGTTGAAAGAAAAAATGGCTCGCTTAGGAATGCGTGTAGAACTTGATGACCGTAACGAAAAGATGGGATACAAGATTCGTGCCTCTCAAACTCAAAAGATTCCTTATCAATTAGTAATTGGGGATAAAGAGGTTGAAGAAGGTACTGTAACGGTTCGTCGTTATGGTTCTAAAGAAACTAAATCTATGACTGTTGAAGCATATCTAGAGTTAGTACAACGCGAGATTGCAAACTTCTCTCGTCCTCTTGAAGACTAATTTTTCAAAGGCTCGTAGCAATACGAGTCTTTTTTGTGCTTACAATAAAACCGAAGGTTTTGATTTATGGCTGGATTGTTTAAGAAGGTTATGAGTGCCATTTTATAAAATATAGGGGATTTGTATTTTTATAGAGGTTTCGTTCTTTCGAATTGATGCGGATGTCTTCATAAAAGCTGTAATGGGATACCGGTGCAAGCCTTAGTCTTGCACCTTCAAAGCCTCAAAAACGGGAGTAAGGAATAAATTCCTAACTCCCGTTAATTCGTTTTGATATCATTCCCCATTACTGCTTTTATAGAATCCGCATGATTCTCCAGAACGAAGAGTTAAAATTTGATTCGTATATTTTATAAAGTAGGTCATCTTTCTTACACTGCCATAAATCAAAATGCGGATAAAAAAGACGAGTCTTGCGAAAAATTAGTTATCGCTAAAATAGGAGCGTCCGTTATTACTTTTATAGAATCCACATGATTCTTCAGAACGAAGGCTTAAAAATTGGATTCGTATATTTTATAAAGTAGGTCATCTTTCTTACACCGCCATAAATCAAAATGGGTTTAAAAGAGACGAGTCTTGCGAAAAATTAGTGTTCGCTAAAATAGGAGCGTCCGCGAGTGCTGTTCATGGTGATGTGAGTGCTGAAATAGTGGGGGTGGATGTTTGACAAAATCAGATTGCAAAGTTAAGATAAATGTATTGGTAGATCTCT
>CAUUUT010000013.1:0-23298 GCA_963548485.1 uncultured Streptococcus sp. | reverse complement strand
TAGAAGACAAAGATGAAGTCATCGCTCGTATTAAAGAAGCAAGCCAATATGTTCCGCTTGAAAACTTATACTTAAGTACTCAATGTGGATTTGCTTCAACAGAAGAAGGAAATGTCATTAAAGAAGAAGATCAATGGAAGAAAATTGCATTGATTTCAGAAATCGCCCGTGAGGTTTGGGGAGAATAATCCTCACATTATAAAACAAACAAAAAGGCTGTGGGGAGAATGACTTTTGAACCACAGCCTTCCCCTATTTAGAAAGGATGAAAACTATGTCAACATTTCAACAGCAATTAGCACAAGCTTATGAAACATTAAAACAAGCAAAATGGGTAAACTTAAGCCATCAAATCGATGCCGATAGCCCTCACTTCCCTGCTCTACCAGCATTGGAACAAAAAGATTTATTCACATTAAAAGACGGATTCCACGTACAACAACTATCCGTAGTCACACAATACGGTACGCATATCGACCCACCTTGCCATTTCTATGAAGGCGGACGTTTCCTTGATGAAATCGAGTTGAAAGATTTATTATTACCACTCTACGTCATCGACCGTTCAAAAGAAGTAGCCGAAAATCCAAATTACGAATTAACAAAAGCAGACGTTTTAGCGTTTGAAGAAGAATACGGACAAATCGAACCAGGTGCCTTTGTTGCATTCCGTAGTGACTGGTCAAAACGTTGGCCAAGCCAAGACGAAGTTCGTAATTTAGACGAAAACGACGTTCAACATACACCAGGTTGGGCAAAAGATGCACTTGAATTTCTAATTCACGAACGTCATGTGAAAGCTGTTGGTCATGAAACATTAGATACAGACTCAGGTGTTCATGCAGCTGCGCATGGTTTAACAAACGAATACTACTTATTGAGCCAAAACATCTTCCAAGTTGAAGTATTAGCAAACCTTGACCAAGTTCCTGCAGTGGGTGCGGTGATTTCAATTTCATATCCAAACTGGAAACGTACTCCAGGGTCACCTGTTCGCGCCATTGCGTATTTACCAGAAGCTGAATAAACGAAAAGAGGAAAATAGATGTCAAATCACGAAAACTGTAGCTGTTGTCAAAAAGCGCCCTTTAGACTAGATCACGTAGGAAGTTTCTTACGTCCTGAACGTCTAAAAGAAGCCCGTGCGAAATTTAGTGCAGGAGAAATCACTGCTGAAGAACTCGAACGTGTTGAAAACGAAGAAATCATCGCCTTAATCGAGAAAGAAAAAGAACTCGGCCTCAAATCTGTCACTGACGGTGAATTCCGTCGTGCATTCTGGCACTTAGATTTCTTAGAAAACTTAGATGGAGTTGAATTGGTTGAAGTAGACCACTTCTCTGTTCAATTCAAAGATAAAGATGTGAAGCCAAAAACATTACGTATTGTTGGAAAGGTTGATTTCTCTGAAAATCATCCATTCGTAAAACACTTCAAATTCTTAAAAGAGCACGCTGGCGATACACCGGTGAAATTAACGATTCCTTCACCAAGTATGTTGCATTTGATTACGCAAGTTCGTGAGAAAAACTATGTGCCAATTGAACGCTACAAAGACAATGAAGCCCTCTTCTATGATGATGTGGTCGAAGCATACCGTAAGGCCCTACAATGCTTCTACGACTTAGGATGTCGCAATATTCAACTAGATGACACTAGCTGGGGTGAGTTCTGTGCGTTAGATAAACGAGAAGCATACGAAGCGCGTGGATTTGACCTCGAAAAAATCGCTCGTGACTATGTGGATGTCTTAAACCGTGTGATTGAATGGAAACCAGAAGATTTAGTGGTGAATATGCATATTTGCCGCGGTAACTTCCGCTCAACATGGTTCTCTAGCGGTGGTTATGAACCAGTGGCGAAGACGCTATTTGGTCATTGCCGTGTGGACGGATTCTTCTTGGAATATGATAGTGACCGTGCGGGTGACTTTACTCCACTTCGCTTTATTAAAGACCAAAAAGTCGTTCTTGGTTTAATTACTTCTAAATCAGGGGACTTAGAAGATAAAGGCGAAGTCATTGCTCGTATTAAAGAAGCAAGCCAATATGTTCCACTTGAACAATTATGCCTCAGCCCTCAATGTGGTTTCTCTTCTACGGAAGAAGGTAATATCTTAACGATTGAAGCCCAATGGGATAAATTAAAATTGATTGATGAAATCGTTCATGAAGTTTGGGGATAAATTAAAAAAAATTACAGCTCCTACAGTTTTTATCTGTAGGAGCTGATTTTGTTGATTTCATCGTATTTATCGCTTCTTTTTCTTAAAACGAATTTCTAAATCATACCCATTTTTACTCGCAATTTTTTGAAGATAATTAAGCGTAGGATTATACTTTCCTTTTTCGAGCCTAGATAGATTTCCTTGCGTCATACCGGCGTTTCTAGCGAATTCCGTTTGAGTCAGTCCAGAGTCGTGCCTGAGCCTGATCATCGCTAAGGCATTTTTTTGAAGGAAATATTCTGCCTCAAAATCATCCCTAAAAGTCTCATATTTCGCGTCAAGACGGTCAAAAAGCCGCTTTAAATGATCCACCATTTTCTCTTTTCCCCCCTAATTCCTTTATAAGCTAATTGTAACATATATGTTTCATATCAGATATGATATATCGAAATTTTTTTACTGCTGCTCTGCCACAAGTTTGCTCCTTGCAAACTTTCCTGAGCACCTCAGCAGCGCGGATTTCTGTTGCATTCTATAGCTTTGTTTGCTATAATGATTGAACGTGAGTATTAGAAATGATACTCTCCTTGCTTACTGAAAATTCAGTAGGCCAAAAGTCCATAAGGAGGTGACAGTCAATGAGTCAAACATCAAAATACGAGATTTTATATATCATCCGTCCAAACATCGATGAAGCTGCTAAAGCTGAATTGGTTGCAAGATTTGATGCTGTTTTAACAGACAACGGAGCAGTTGTTGTTGAATCTAAAGACTGGGCGAAACGTCGTTTTGCATACGAAATTAAAGATTTCCAAGAAGGTATCTATCACTTAGTGAACATCACTGCTGAAGATGCTGCTGCAATCGATGAATTCGACCGTTTAGCGAAAATCAACAATGACATCTTACGTCACATGATTGTTAAATTAGAAGCATAATTGTTTATTATAAGTAAACATAAATCTTGAAAGGAGTAAGAATTAAATGATTAATAATGTTGTATTAGTTGGACGCTTAACACGTGCCGTTGATTTACGTTATACTTCAAACGGAACTGCTTATGCGAGCTTCTCTATCGCAATTGATCGTCGTTATCAAAACCAAAATGGTGAACGTGAAACAGACTTTATCAACTGCGTAATGTGGCGTAAAGCTGCAGAAAACTTTGCGAATTTTACTCGTAAAGGCTCACTAGTAGGAATTGAAGGACGTATTCAAACTCGTAGCTATGATAACCAACAAGGCCAAAAAGTTTATGTAACTGAAGTGCTAGCTGAGAACTTCTCATTGTTAGAATCACGTAATGTTACTGAACAACGCCCTGCAAACGAACCAAGCACACAAGGCGGATTCCAACAAAACCAAACAAATAACTTTAATCAGTTTAATACTCCTACTTCATCATTCGGTGGTGGTGTGTCTGATCCATTCTTAAGCAATGGAGAGACAATCAACATTTCAGATGATGATTTACCATTCTAAAGTTTAAAAGGAGGATACCATAATGGCTCAACAACGTAGAGGTGGCGGTCAACGCCGTCGTAAAAAAGTTTGCTACTTCTGTGCAAACCACATCGACTACATTGATTACAAAGATGTAGAATTATTAAAACGTTACATTTCTGAAAAAGGTAAAATCTTACCACGCCGTGTAACAGGTACTTGTGCTAAACACCAACGTACTTTAACTGTTGCAATCAAACGTGCTCGTATCATGGGATTATTACCATTCACAACAGTTGACTAATAATAATGAATTAAAGGATTGAGAATTTCTCAATCCTTTTTTGTTTTATTCGACTGTTTATTTTATAACCGAATAACTGTTTAGAAGATACTATTTCTTAGCTAAATGAATGGTAGCTTACTATTTAATCTTTTATAAATTCAGATACATATACTAGAATGTTTCACGTGAAACATTCTATCGAAGAAACGAACTTTTAAAATGTTTCACGTGAAACATTTGTACCCTCCTTCTAATTGTTTCACGTGAAACAATTTTAGAGAACTGACGAAGGGCCAAAACTGTGGTAAAATAAGGTATATAGAAAGAAGGTGCAAGTATGAAGAAAAGCCTAAAAGAACATATTAAGGCTTTACCGACATTTCTTAAAAGTGAAACAATGAAGAAATACGGATTCTCATTTATAGCAATCATTCTCTGTATGCTGATTATTGCGTACGTGATGAATATATGGATGGGGCTTATCCTTACTTTATTTGTTATTTTATTAGGGACCCTCCTCTATTCGTTTGCAAAATACATTATTCAAGAAACGAATCACTTTGTAACGAACTTATCGTATAAAATTAATAAAGGTTCTCAAGATGCCTCTATTAAAATGCCGATTGGAATGCTTTTATTAGATGGTAATGGTGAAATTCAGTGGATTAACCCTTATTTACAAAAGTATTTCGAACGAAAAGAACTATTAGGATTCAAACTTGAAACAGTCGATCCAGAATTAGCAACAATTGTAAAGAATCTGGGCGATAATGGAGATAATGTAGTCCATTGGAAAGATAAATACTTCCAAAAAGCCTACCATAACGATATTGGAATGCTCTACATGATGGATATTACGGAATATGCGCTTATTAAAGAAACTTATTTAGATGAAAGACCGGTATTTGGTCAAATCTTCGTCGATAATTTTGCTGAAGTGTCTCAATCGCTAAGCGACCGTAAGAAGTCTAACTTGAATAACTTCGTAACCAATCAGCTTACTAGCTGGGCAAATCACAATAATATCTACTTAAAACGTGTGAGTTCAGACCGATTTGTCGCATTTTTAGATAAAAAAATCCTTTCAGAGCTTGAAAAAACGAAATTTGAGATTATTGACCGTGTTCGCGAGACAACGGCACAACAAAATACTCCACTAACAGTAAGTATGGGGTTCTCGTATGCGGATGATACTCAAGAAGAAATGAATTATGGTGAAATTGCTAAATTTGCACAAGATAATCTTGATTTAGCGTTAGGACGAGGCGGCGACCAAGTTGTTGTTCGTTCTAAAAATGAAGAAACACGCTTCTATGGCGGTAAAAGCAATCCGTTAGAGAAACGTACACGCGTGCGTTCTCGCATGGTTTCTCAAGCGTTAGAAAACCTTATTGCAGAAGCAGATCAAGTAATGGTTATGGGACATCAATATCCGGATATGGACTGTATTGGTGGCTGTTTAGGTATTCGAAGAATCGCTAAAATGCACGGTAAAACCTCATGGATCGTTACAAATCCAGAGCAATATTCGCATGATATCAAGAAGTTGATGGAAGTTATTAAGAATGATGAACGCCTCTCTTCTGCTATCGTAAATCCAGAAATGGCGGAAACCCTACTTAATGAAAATACTTTAGTGATTATTGTCGATGTAAGTAAGCCTTCCCTATGCGCTGCTCCATCGATTGTTAAAAAAGCGAATAAATTGGTGATTATCGACCATCACCGCCGTGGAGAGGAATTCCCTGAAAATCCTGACTTGGTTTATATTGAACCGTATGCTTCATCTGTCGGTGAATTGATTACGGAATTGCTAGAATACCAATCAGAAGATGCTGAGAAGATTCAACCAATCGAAGCAACAACCTTGCTTGGTGGTATCATTGTAGATACGCGTAATTTCACGCTTCGTACAGGATCACGTACCTTTGATACAGCTAGCTATTTGAAATCCGTTGGCGCTGATACAATTCTTATCCAACGCTTATTAAAAGAAAATGTAGATACGTACTTAATGCGTTCGCATTTACTAAACTCACTCGAAATGCTTCCTAACAACGTCGGAATTGTTCACGGTGAAGAAAATACCGTATATCCGACAGTTGTGGCAGCTCAGACGGCCGATATGATGTTGTCGATGGAAAATATCGATGCTTCATTCGTGGTTACAAAACGTAGTGACGGTCGTGTGGGTATTAGTGCTCGTAGTTTAGGAAACAAAAACGTACAACGTGTGATGGAAAAAATGGGTGGTGGCGGACATTTATCCAATGCTGCAACTCAGTTATCCGATATCACTATTGAAGAAGCAATCCGCCAATTGATTCAAGTCATTGAAGAGATTGGTAGTGAAATTAATTTATAATTAGGAGGAAGAAACATGAAAGTAATTTTCTTGAAAGATGTAAAAGGTAAAGGTAAAAAAGGTGACGTTAAAAACGTTGCAGATGGATACGCACAAAACTTCCTAATCAAAAATGGATTGGCTAAAGAAGCAACTTCAGCAAACTTAGCAACTTTATCAGGTCAAAAGAAAGCTGAAGAAAAACATAACGCTGAATTATTAGCAAAAGCAAAAGAATTAAAAGAGTTCTTAGAACGTGAAGATACAGTTGTAACGATTAAAGCAAAAGCAGGGGAAGATGGCCGTTTATTCGGAGCTATCCCAGCAAAACAAATTGCTGAAGAATTCAACAAAACATTCAATGTTGAACTCGATCGTCGTAAATTCGAATTAGCAGCACCAATTCGTGCCTTAGGATACACTCGTGTTCCTGTTAAATTACACCACGATGTACAAGCGATTATGACGGTCAATATTGTCGCTCAATAATAAGAAATACAAAGGATTTTCCCAATGTGGAGAATCCTTTTTCTTTTGGTTTTGAATATGTGATATACTTCACAAAGTTGCAAAGGAACAATCCAGATTCCATGCTAGAAAAGACTCAATCTTCTGTTTTATTACAGCGTTTTATGATACAATGAAACTGTATTTTTATGGTTATTTTTAGTAGAAAGGGTGTTTGAATGGAAGAACTATATCCAAATTTAGTTCCGCCACAAAATATTGAGGCAGAAGAAGCCGTTTTAGGGTCTATTCTTCTTGCTAGTGACTCGATTATTTCGGTTATGGAATTTTTGACACCGGAAGATTTCTATCGTGTTTCTCATCAATTAATTTTTGCGGCAATGATTGAATTAAATCAAAACAATATCGATATTGACGCAATCACCGTTTCTGAGATTTTAAGACAAAAAAATCAGATGGAGAATATTGGTGGAGAAGTTACACTAATCGAACTTCTTGATAAAGTGCCAACTGCAGCCAACGTAGAGTACTACACACAAATCGTTTTAGAAAAATCTACGCGCCGTAAATTAATTAAAACTTCGACAAATATTGTAAAAAATGCTTACCAAGAGGATGAACCAATTGCCAATGTCTTGGATAATGCTGAAAAGGATATTCTTTCAGTATCGGAAGGACGTAATAAAGCAGGATTCATTCCAATTAGCTCGGTTCTTCGTACCGCATATGAAAGCTTGGAGGAGCGTGCGAAAAACAATGGTGAGGTTACAGGGATTGCAACAGGGTATATCGGCTTAGACAGAATGACGTCAGGGCTACATCCGGATGAGTTAATCATCTTAGCAGCTCGTCCATCTGTTGGTAAGACGGCCTTTGTATTGAATATTGCAAAGAACGTTGCCGTGAACCTGAACGAAACGGTAGCCATCTTCAGTCTTGAAATGGGTGCTGAGTCCCTTGTAGAGCGTATTATCTGTTCCCATGCCAGCATTAATGCAGGGCATTTGAAAACAGGTAAATTAACGCCTGAAGAATATACGCAATATTTCGTTGCAACCGGAGCATTATCTGAAGCACCAATTTTTATTGATGATACTCCAGGGATTCGTGTCGCTGAAATCCGCGCAAAATGTCGTCGTCTAAAACAAGAGCGTAATAATCTTGGGCTAGTCGTCATCGACTACTTGCAGTTGATTGAAGGAAACGGAAAAGAGAGTCGTCAACAAGAGGTTTCTGAAATCTCTCGTAACTTGAAGAAATTAGCGAAGGAATTAAAAGTTCCCGTTATCGCACTTTCGCAATTATCGCGTGGTGTGGAACAGCGTCAAGATAAACGACCAATCATGTCAGATATTCGTGAATCTGGATCTATCGAGCAAGATGCGGATATCGTAGCGTTCTTATATCGTGATGATTACTATCGTCAAGAGCCCGATGAGAATGGACATGTGCCAGAGGTGGAACCAAATAGTACCATTGAAGTCATTATCGAGAAAAACCGTAGCGGTCCGCGTGGAACGGTTGAATTGAACTTCATGAAAGAATTTAATAAATTTACAAATCTTGTGCCAGACGGAGTCGAGCAAAACGCTCCAATGGCCTAACAATAGACATTTAAATGAATAATACAAAGAAGAGGTGCGTCAAATGTCATCAGTAGTAGTAGTAGGAACACAATGGGGAGACGAAGGTAAAGGAAAAATTACCGACTTCCTCAGTGAGAACGCAGAAGTCATTGCCCGTTATCAAGGTGGAGACAATGCAGGACATACGATTCAATTCAATGGAGTGACTTATAAACTTCACTTGATTCCATCAGGGATTTTTTCACCAGAGAAAATCAGCGTGATTGGGAATGGGGTTGTATTAAATCCAAAATCTCTAATCACAGAACTTGCGTATTTACACGAAAGAAATGTGACTACTGATAACTTACGTATTTCAGACCGCGCGCATGTCATCTTGCCATACCATATTCGCTTAGACCAATTACAAGAAGAAGCTAAAGGCGATAACAAAATTGGAACAACGAATAAAGGGATTGGACCTTGCTACATGGATAAAGCTGCACGTGTTGGAATTCGTGTGGCAGACTTACTAGACCGTGACGTATTTGCTGAACGTCTAAAAATCAACTTAGCTGAAAAGAATCGCCTCTTTACTAAAATGTACGATGCAGAGCCAATCGAATTCGATGATATTTTTGAAGAGTACTACGAATATGGTCAACAAATGAAACAATACGTTTGCGATACTTCAGTGATTTTAAACGATGCATTAGACCAAGGAAAACGTGTATTATTTGAAGGCGCACAAGGGGTTATGTTGGATATCGACCAAGGGACTTATCCATTCGTAACATCTTCAAACCCAGTTGCTGGTGGGGTGCCTATCGGTAGCGGTGTTGGACCTTCAAAAATTAATAAAGTCGTTGGGGTATGTAAAGCGTACACTTCTCGTGTAGGAGATGGACCTTTCCCAACAGAATTATTCGATGAAATCGGCTCACGTATTCGTGAAGTCGGACGTGAATACGGTACAACAACTGGACGTCCAAGACGTGTAGGTTGGTTCGATAGCGTTGTAATGCGTCACTCTAAACGTGTGTCAGGTATTACAAACTTAAGCTTGAACAGTATCGACGTATTAACTGGTTTAGACACAGTGAAAATTTGTGTCGCTTACCGTAAACCAAATGGAGAAGAAATTTCTCACTACCCAGCAAGTCTAGTAGAACTAGCACAATGCGAACCTGTGTATGAAGAATTACCAGGATGGACGGAAGACATTACAGGTTGCCGTTCACTTGAAGAGCTTCCTGAAAATGCACGCAACTATGTTCGCCGTATTTCAGAATTAGTCGGTGTACGAATTTCTACATTCAGTGTAGGACCAGATAGAGAACAAACCAACATTTTAGAAAGTGTTTGGGCATAAAAAAGTAATAGAGTAAAGGAGGATTAATATGAAAAAAATCCTAGTTGTAGATGATGAGAAGCCAATCTCAGACATCGTCAAGTTTAGTCTTACAAAAGAGGGCTTTGAAGTAATCACAGCCTTTGACGGTGAAGAGGGTCTGGTGGCTTTCAATGAAAAAAATCCAGATTTAGTTATTTTAGACTTAATGTTACCGAAAATTGATGGCTTAGAAGTGTGCCGTGAAATCCGTAAAACAAGCAATGTCCCAATTATCATGGTGACAGCGAAAGACTCTGAAATTGATAAAGTTTTAGGGTTAGAACTTGGAGCCGATGACTATGTGACAAAACCTTTCTCAAACCGTGAATTAATCGCGCGTGTGAAAGCAAACTTACGTCGTCAGCAATTAGCTCCAGCGGAAGCCGAAGAAGAAAAAACAGCTAACGAAATCGTATTAGGCTCACTCATTATCCATGAAGATGCTTATGTAGTTTCAAAACGTGGCGAAGAAATCGAATTAACACACCGTGAGTTTGAATTACTTCACTACTTAGCCAAACATATCGGACAAGTCATCACACGTGAGCACCTATTGCAAACAGTTTGGGGATATGATTACTTCGGAGATGTGCGTACAGTAGACGTTACGGTACGTCGCTTACGTGAAAAAATCGAAGATACACCGAGTCATCCAACATGGATTATGACTCGTCGTGGGGTAGGTTACTACATTAAGACCCCAGATCAAGAAAAAGAAGCTTAAGATTGAAATGCGCTTTTCCTTGCCACCGAATCTACCGGCAAGAAAAGCGTATTTTTCTAAAAAGTAGAGGGGAAAATGACTCATGAATAAAATGAAACGATTCTTTCGTTCCATTCAATTTAAGATTCCGATGCTGTTCATCTTGCTCTTAGTCATTTCGCTGCAACTCATTGTCGCCAACTTCTTAACGCAATTAGAGTCGCAAATGGTGTCTAACTTCCAAGAACAGATTCAACTCCAAGTAGGGTTCTTGAAGAATAACGTGCAGCCGATTTTGGCAAAAGATGCCACTGATGAAGCGAAGATGGCTGAAATTTCGCAATTACTACAAGATTATCCGACAGGGAATAGTATTGTCGAAATTCGCATCATGGACATGCAAGGATATATTTTGGGAACAACCAACCAAACGCAGCAATCGGTAGTTGGAACGCGTTCTACAGAAGCAGACGTGCAACAAGTGGTTGTGTCTAATACCGTGCAAAGCTATAACTTTACTGAAGGGGAAACGCGTTATTGGAAATATGTTTCGCCAATTGATCCAGTGAATACTGCTTCAGGAAATCCGGTTGGGATTATTTCGGTAACATCGAATATCGAATCGCGTTATGCACAAGTAAAAGATATCGGGATTATCTTTATCAGTTCTTCTATCTTTGTCATTATTTTGGCTATCGTGATTACCGTGATGATTTCGCAAGGGATTACTAGACCAATCGCAGAGATGAAGCAACAAACAGAGCAAATTGCTGAAGGAAACTATACGGGTGAAGTGATGATTTACGGGGATGACGAGCTTGGTCAACTTGGACAAGCGATTAACGATCTCTCTGTGAAGATTAAAGAAGCGCAAGAAGGAACCGAAGCGGAACGGCAAAGGTTGGATAGTGTCCTTCGTCATATGAGTGATGGGGTGATTGCGACCGACCGTCGTGGACGTATTGTAATTATCAATGCGGCTGCGTTAGATATTTTAAACTTACGTAGTGAACGCATTGTTGGAACACCGTTATTAGATGTATTAAGACTCGATCGCACTGTTACATTTAGAGATTTACTAGAGTCTCAAGAAGAACGAATGATTACGTTTGAAGAAGACGGAGAAGATACCATCGTTCAATGTGAGTTCTCGGTGATTCAACGTGAATCTGGATTTATTAGCGGTCTTGTCTGCGTATTAACAGACGTTACGGAACAAGAGAAAATTGACCGCGAACGTCGTAATTTCGTATCAAACGTTTCCCACGAATTACGGACTCCGCTAACAAGTATTAAGAGTTATACAGAAGCGTTAGTGGATGGGGCATGGGAAAATAAAGAAATTGCGCCAGAATTCTTAAACGTTATCGAAACGGAAACGGACCGGATGATGCGTATGATTACGGACTTACTGAACTTATCGCGTATGGACCAAAACCGTCTCGAACTCGATAAGGAATTCGTGAATATGAATGAGTTGGTAAAACATATTGTCAACCGTTTCGATATGGTACTTTCGAGTGACCAATATCGTGAAAAGAACTATCGTATTTTAACGGATATCACACAACGAGACTTATGGGTTGAAATCGACCAAGATAAGATTACTCAAGTATTGGATAATATTATCAATAATGCGATTAAATATTCTCCAGACGGGGGTCGTATTATCGTTCGTCTGATGGAAACTCATACGGACTTAATCGTGAGTGTGAGCGACGAAGGGTTGGGAATTCCGCGTAAGGATATTCCACACTTATTCGACCGTTTCTACCGTGTGGATAAGGCTCGTTCAAGAGCGATGGGTGGTAGTGGTCTTGGACTAGCTATTGCGAAAGAAGTTGTCCAATTACACGGTGGTAAAATTTGGGTGAACAGTATTGAAAACAAAGGATCAACCTTCTTTGTTTCTCTACCATATATTCCATTTGAAGAGGACGGTGAATGGGATGAATTTTAAACGTTATCGAGTAATGCTAACAGCGCTAGTTATTTTAATGGCGATTAGTTTTGTATTTACGTATCTCATTGTGGTACGTCCGGTAGATTTCTTTACCACTCAAAAGCAAAATAATAATGTTGCAACACAACAAGATACAGGTGTGCAAGTGAAGGCAACTTATACAACAGAAGATGTATTTAGACCCACTCGTTTAGTGTTAACGAATAAAAATAAATTCGAAATGACGAGTAGTGCTTCTATTATGAAGGAAGTCAATACACACTTAAATAAACGGTTTACGAATTTAACACATCTAGAAACTATGGATGAGACAAGTTATGAGAATCTCGTCTTACGTGAAGCGCGCCTTCAAATCCTCTTTGATGGATTACATTCGTTTGGTATTGTGAGTCGTTACTTTGATGGCTTGAATGATGAGTTCAGTAATGACCGTTTCTCACGAATTGTGATTCGTACCGATGATCCACACACAGCTTACTTCATTAATGATGAGAATAAGCAACTCTACAGTGCGAAAATTGATGAGAGTTTAAAAAATGAACTCGAGGCATTATATGCGGATAGCGATTTTTACGAAGTTGAATCGTACCGTGGAAAGACAAAACAATTCTTTGTCGAACAAGATAACTTGAATGTCGAACAATCGGCCTACTTAATTGAACAAATTCCGATGAGTTTTTACATTACTCAATTGTTTAGTAACCAATCAGAAATCCGTACGCGTGGAGACGGAAAAACGGTTGTGTACAATGATAACTTGTCACAATTGAAATTGGACCGTACAACCAATATCGTCACTTTCTTTGAAAATCGTTCAGGTGAGGAGACGCTCCTGTATACGAATAACTTAACGCAAACCTTCAATCAGATGAAACGTCTTGGCGGTTGGCAGTTAGGCGTGAGTCTATTCTCGGTAGATTTAAGTAATAATCTCGTTGAATATGCCCGTTACGTGGATTCTTATCCAATTTTATCAAGTGGGAAAGAAGGATTTACGCAAATTAAAGCTAATACGAACGGCATCGAAAAAATGAGAACTTCTTCGCTGATTGCGCAAACTCCATTACCGACAAAAAGTAAGAAGGTAACGGTTGTTGGTGGGAAGACGATTGTGACAGAGATGTTAAACGAAGGTTTCGTTATGAATGAGATTGAAGATATTCGAATTGGATATTCATGGACGATTAGTAGTGAAAGTGTACAAATCGTTGAGTTTACACCAACGTGGTACATTAAGAAGAATGGGACTTGGAAGACTCTGGCTGAATTAAAAGCTGAAAAGAGTCAAACAGAACCAGCAAATGGACCGACAACAACGGGAGGTGACGCAGATGGATTTTAAGAGAAGCGCAGTCGTTCTCATCGTCTGCTTCTTCATCCTCGATTTATTCTTATTCGGATTAGTGTGGCAAAAACGAAACGACACGAAAAATCCGTTGAATACAAGTATTAACGTCATCGACCAAATGAAGCTAGACGGAATTACATTACCAACGCTGAATGCGACGGCAGAAGCTTTTCCAATTATACAAGTGACGCCAGAATCCACTGAGGGTAAATTATCTAGTTTACCAAACCAAGTCGTGACAATCGAAAAAGGGGTCATCAATGGGCAATTCATTACGCCTATTCAATTAGACTTAAGTGGATCTGTGTCGGCAGATAGTTTCGCAGATTTAACGAAAATCGTGGAAAATAATCAAGTGGCTTTTGGAGACCAATATACGTGGTCCTCTTATAATCCAACAACCCGCAAAGTGATCTATACACAAAAAGCCGATAAGTTAACGATTATGGATGGGTCAAGCCAGATTATTTTCACGATTAACGGCAATGACCAAGTTGTCAGCTACGAGCAAATCTATGCTGGGAGTGTACAAGTACTTGGGAAAGCACGTGATTTGATTACAGCTCAAAAAGCAGTAGAAATTCTTTACTTGGGAGGGCGTATTAATTCAAAAGCAACTGTTCAATCGGTAAAATTATCTTACTATCAATCGCTTGTACTAAAAGATTTTTCAATTTATTCACCAGCATGGTATATTGAAATTCGTCAAGCCGATGGACAATTAATTGCTCGTCGTGTGGATGCGATTCATGGAACGGTATTAGCCAATGAAACTCTAGAAACAACGAATACGCAAACGCAACGTACAACGACCAATAACACAACAACAACGCAAACAGTACAGCAACAATAAGAAGGGAACAAACATGCAAGAATCAGGTTTGAAAGTGAGTTTACTCGCGAGTGGTAGCTCGGGAAACGCTACTTACATCGAAACGCCAAAACAAAAAATATTAGTGGACTGTGGACTCACTGGTAAAGCCATTACTGCGCAAATGGAGAAGATTCATCGTTCCATTTCAGATGTGGATGCCATTCTCGTCACCCACGAACATTCCGACCATATTAAAGGGATTGGAGTTTTGGCTCGTAAGTACCACATTCCAATTTATGCCAATGAAAAAACATGGCAAGCCATGGCTGGTAAAATCGGGAAAGTGGCTCTTGAACAACAAGAAATCTTCAATACTGGAGACACACTAACATTTGGAGACTTAGACGTGATGAGTTTTGCAGTCTCACATGATGCGGCCGCGCCTCAATTTTATAGTTTCCAACACGAGGGCAAGCAGTTCGTCATGTTGACAGATACAGGCTATGTCAGTGATAAACTAAGAGGTCTGTTGAAAAATGCAGACGCATATCTCATCGAGAGCAATCATGATTTGGAAATGCTTCGAATGGGACCTTACGCTTGGCATTTGAAACAACGTATCTTAAGCGACAAGGGACACTTATCGAATGATGATGGTGCACTTGCGATGTGTGAGATGATGGGCGACCGTACAAAACGAATTTATCTAGGCCACTTAAGTCAGGATAATAATATGAAAGAAATCGCCTATCAGACAGCTGAAAGTATCTTCCACACGCATGATAAAGGCGTTCATCAGGCGTTCGAGTTATACCATACGGATCCGTATGAACCTACAAAATTATTTACGGTTTAAAAACTTAGGAATAACGAAAGAGTTTTTTAAGCACTCTATAAGTTTTATTTCATATAAATTTCATATGAAAAAATTATTGTATACTTACAAAAAGAGAGGAGTGAGCAGATGTCACAAGAACAATTTACTAGAAAAAAATCATCGAAAGCTTTTAAAAATGGCTTTATCGGAGGAATATTGGGAGGAGCAGTCGCTGTTGCCGGAGGAGTTGGAATTATGGCCGTAACAAATCCAGCAAACCAAGCAACAACACCTGCTACACAACCCTCACAAACACAAGTAGAAACAACAAAAACATCCACAGCAACTAAAGGTGGAACAGAAATTACTAAAGTAGTTGCTGAAGTAAAGAACGCCGTTGTTTCAGTGATTAACAAACAATCCACTTCAAGAAACTCATTAAGTGGAACGCAACAATCAAGCGGCGAACTCGCTACTGCGTCTGAAGGTAGTGGGGTTATCTATAAAAACGAAAATGGATATGCGTATATCGTGACGAACTATCATGTTATCGCAAACTCACAAGAATTAGAAGTTCTTCTTGCAGATGGTACACGTGAAAAAGCAGAAATCGTTGGTAGTGACCAATGGACAGACTTAGCGGTTATTCGTATCGCCAATACAAATGTATCGACTGTCGCAGAATTTGCAAATTCTGATGATGTACAAGTAGGGCAAACAGCCATCGCGATTGGTTCTCCTTTAGGTAGTGAATTTGCAACAAGTGTAACGCAAGGAATCGTGTCCGCAACGAACCGTTCTGTTGCAACAGACGTTGATGGCGATGGACAAGAAGACTGGGTCGTAACGGCCATTCAAACAGATGCAGCGATTAACCCAGGGAACTCAGGAGGTGCGTTAATTAATAGCGCCGGCCAAGTTATCGGAATTAACTCAATGAAGATTTCTAAGTCTTCTGTTGAAGGGATGGGATTTGCGATTCCAAGTAACGAAGTTGTTTCGATTATTAAACAACTCGAAGAAAATGGTAAAATCACTCGTCCAGCTCTTGGAATTTCAATGGTAAACTTATCAAGTGTGAATACACGTGTTGTTCAACAATTGAACTTACCAAGCGGTGTAACGGGTGGGGTAGTCATTGCTGAAGTGGCTGCTAAAGGTAGTGCCAAAGCAGCAGGATTACAACCATATGATGTCATCGTTGAAATGGATGGACAAAAGATTCAAGGAATTCAAAACTTACGTAAAGTTCTTTACAGCCATAAAGTTGGCGATAAGATGGAAGTCACTTACTATAGAAATGGACAAAAACAAACAACAACGATTTCTCTAACAGAAACAAATAGTCCAAGTTTATAAAAATAACCATCAAGGAGCCGGGTAGCAGATTGCTATTCGGTTTTTTTATGTTATTCCACAAAGTTATCCACAAAAATGTGGATAAGTCTGTGGAAAACTGTAAGATTAACCCCTTGTCAAGTCTGTGAAAGAGAAAATTATTGTTGAAAATGTATCTGCTAGAAATGGCTTAAATAATGGATTTTATTGAAAAAAGTTATTCACATGATAAAATTTTATTGTGGATAACTTCGACAGGGAACTCCTGAAAACGTTGATATAACAGTGTTTTGGTATACACAAAAAGTGTGTGGATAACTGTGGATAACTGGTGTTTTTACACCTTTAGGAAATATAACAATTAGATAACAAATAAAAATTTTGAATCAATATCTAGTGTTTTTTATAGAAAAGGCTCAAAATTTAGGGGCGAACATGTGTACATGTGGATAACTTTGTGGATAACTGTGGATAAAGGGATAAAACAAGCAATTTTTTCCAAAAAAAGGTAAGATAATTTGTGAAATGAGGGGATCAAATGAATATCACAATTGTGAGTGTAGGAAAACTGAAAGAAAAATATTTAAAACAAGGAATCGATGAATACGCAAAACGCTTAGGCAGCTATTGTAAGTTTCAGGTAGTCGAAGTGCCAGACGAGAAGGCTCCTGAAAACTTAAGTGATAAAGAGATGGAACAAGTACTCGAAAAAGAAGGAGAACGTATCCTGGCTAAGATTAAAGACGGGGATGTTGTTGTGGCCATGGCGATTGAAGGGGACTTAGTCAGTTCTGAACAATTGGCTAAAGAAATGGATACTTTCGCGCTACATGGTAAGAGCTCGATGGTCTTTGTCATTGGAGGTTCTCTTGGTTTAAGCCCGGCGGTGAAAAAACGTGCCGACCGTAAAATCTCATTTGGTCGTATTACCTTGCCTCATCAACTCATGAGACTCGTTCTAACCGAACAAATTTACCGTGCGTTTCGTATTAATGCCGGTCATGCTTATCATAAATAAGTAAAGATACTCATAGAAAAAGTGAAAAGAAACTGCAAAATGAAAATTGTATTTTCATACTATTTTCATAATGTGCCTCTATACTTTAATTATTCCCAAAGAGAATATTTATCCTCCCAAATAAATATTTCTAATCCTTTTTTCCACCGGCTGCGAGTCGGTGGTTTTTTATTTTTATAGAAAAAGGATTGATTGAAGAATATCTCCGTACTATACTAGAACCATGGAGAAGTACCCAAGAGGCTGAAGGGGTCGCACTCGAAATGCGATAGGTCGTGAAAGCGGCGCGGGAGTTCAAATCTCCTCTTCTCCTTATCTTTTTGTGGCTATATCGAAGTTACGGCAAGTTTTGTTCCGTGAATGTTCCGTAGCTTCTTATCTAGATAGTTTTTTATAGAGTAATGGAGGCGAAACTAAGATGACCAAAGTAAAATTAAATCTCAATCAAACACACTGCTGTGGCATTTATTCGGATAAAACAGTCTATAGTTTTACTGGAGATAGTTATCAAGCGTTGTTTTACCTTCTTCAAAAGCGTGGGCTCATCGAATCGTTTATTGAGGGAGACTTCATTGTTTATGATGAATTGAAAAAGTACTCTGATTTACCTCCCTATCAAAAACTGACGGAGGACGAATTGGAAGCCATTGATTTTGACGCCATTATTCAAAATCTAAGTAATGATGAACTCAAAGCAGTTATCGAGAAGTTTTTCGAATATCGCTTTGAATGTGAGTTTCAAGAAGTAGATGAATCATAAAAATAAAAAGCTGACGGCTCTTAACGAGCTGTCAGCTTTTTGAGTAAAGTTTATTCTTAGCGAATCACTTGTTCAGTTTCTTTATCGAAGAAGTGAGATTTGTTTAAGTCGAATGCTAATTCAACTGTTTCGCCTGGGTTGTGGAAGTCACGTGCATCCACTTTAGATACGAATTCAGTATCGTCAACACGAGTGTAAAGCATTGTTTCTGCACCAAGTAATTCTGATACTACAACTTCTGCTTTCACTGAAGATGATGGATAAGTATCAATAGCGATTTGAGCGCCTTTGATATCTTCAGGACGAATACCGAAGATTAATTCTTTTCCATTGTAACCTTTTTCTTCAAGAAGTTTTTTCTTCGCTTCAGGTAATTCTAATGATAAACCTTTACCGTTTGAAATCACGCCATCGTTCAATGTTACATTGAAGAAGTTCATAGCTGGTGATCCGATGAAGCCTGCTACGAATACGTTGTTAGGAGTGTTGTACACTTCTTGTGGTGAACCGATTTGTTGTACGAAACCATCTTTCATGATAACGATACGGTCAGCCATTGTCATCGCTTCTGTTTGGTCGTGAGTTACGTAAATTGTTGTTGTTTCTAAACGACGGTGTAATTTTGCAATTTCAGCACGCATCGCAACACGTAATTTAGCATCTAAGTTAGAAAGAGGTTCGTCCATTAAGAATACTTTCGCATCACGAACGATCGCACGTCCTAAAGCCACACGTTGACGTTGACCACCAGATAAAGCTGCTGGTTTACGTTCTAAGTATTGAGCTAAGCCTAAGATTTCTGCAGCGTTTTTAACACGTTTGTCAATTTCAGCTTTGTCGTATTTACGTAATTTCAAACCGAATGCCATGTTGTCATATACGCTCATGTGAGGATATAGGGCATAGTTTTGGAATACCATCGCGATATCACGATCTTTTGGAGCTACGTCGTTCATTACAACGTCACCAATTTTTAATTCTCCTTCAGAAATATCTTCAAGACCAGCGATCATACGAAGAGTTGTTGATTTACCGCATCCTGAAGGACCTACGAATACGATGAACTCGCGGTCTTTGATGTGTAAGTTAAAGTCTGTTACGGAATAGTTTTCCGCGTTGTCATATTTTTTGTGAATATGATTTAATTGCATTTCTACCATTAGGATTTCCCCCTATAAATAATTTAACACTATCAGTTTACGATGTTTTGAGAAAAACTGATAGGGAAGATTGCACAAAAAGGCTTACAAAAATTGTGCACTTTGCCGAAATCATGGTTCGAATATTGGAATTTTGTCATAACTTATAATAAAGAAGCGTTATATTTTAAATTTTAATTGAGAACGGATGCAACTCGGGAAAAACAATGTTATGATAAGGGTTAGAAATTAAATGAAAAAGGTGATGAAATGGAAAGAAAACGTGGATTTGAAATCGTATCTGCTTATGAAGGAAAAGGAATCACTGTTCCAAAACGTTCGACAAAACATTCAGCAGGATATGACTTCGAAGCTGCCGAAGATATCGTATTACCAAGTATTTGGAAAATGCTTTTCAAATTTGCAGCCACTCAATTAAAACAATGGATTTATACAACAGATAAAGAAAAAGTAGAAGAAGAATTGGCGAAAGAGCAAAAAGTCTTAAAACCAGTGCTTGTTCCAACGGGAATCAAGTCTTATATGCAAGAAGATGAGTACTTGCAATTAGCAAACCGTTCAAGTAACCCATTGAAACACTTCCTTGTCTTACCAAACGGGGTAGGCGTTGTGGATAGCGACTACTACAACAATCCAGACAACGAAGGGCATATTTACTTCCAATTATTAAACTTCGGATTATTCGATAAAGAAATTAAAAAAGGCGATCGTATCGGCCAAGGAATCTTCCTACCGTTCTTAAAAGCGGATGCGGATGAAGAAAACGATATGAATGAACGTACAGGCGGCTTTGGTTCTTCTGGCGTTCGTTAGAAAGGAGCCAAAATGGCAAAAGCAGCCACAAGTTTTGTATGTAGAGAGTGTGGATATAATTCACCAAAATATTTAGGGAAATGCCCAAACTGCGGAAACTGGTCTACGATGGAAGAGTTCAAGGAAACGACGAGCAATGCAAAACGTCCTTCCTTAGTGCAACATTCAGAAGAAGCCCATAAGACAAAACCAATGCGTTTAGACCAGGTTTCTTATGAACGCGTGAATCGTGTGAAGACCTCGATTAGCGAACTGGACCGTGTGCTCGGTGGAGGCGTGGTTCCAGGTTCTCTAGTATTAATTGGTGGGGACCCAGGGATTGGGAAATCTACCTTATTATTACAAGTGTCTAGTGAATTACAACAAACACAAGGAACAGTTCTCTATGTATCGGGAGAAGAAAGTGCGTCTCAAATTAAAATGCGTGCGGAGCGTCTTGGGATGCAAGCAGACGGATTTTATATTTATGCGGAGACAAACCTAGAAGATATCGTTGCGCAAGTAGAAGCATTGAAACCAGACTATGTCATTATCGACTCGATTCAAACGATGACTCATCCGCAAGCAAATGGGGTTGCAGGAAGTGTGTCTCATGTTCGTGAGGCGACTGCTACATTGATGCGACTTGCAAAGCTTAATCAGATTGCCATCTTTATCGTTGGTCACGTGACAAAAGAAGGAGCGTTGGCAGGTCCTCGTATGTTGGAACATATGGTGGATACCGTTCTTTATTTCGAAGGGGATAAACATCATAGTTTCCGCGTGCTTCGTTCCGTGAAAAACCGTTTCGGATCTACCAACGAAATCGGCGTTTTCGAAATGCATCAAGAAGGGCTGAACGAAGTAACGAACCCTTCCGAAGTCTTCTTAGAAGAACGTCTTGCAGGCGCAACAGGCTCTGCGATTGTCGTATCTCTTGAAGGAACAAGGCCCATTTTAACCGAGGTACAATGTTTATTGTCACCAACGGCCTTTGGAAATGCACGCCGTACGACAAGTGGCTTGGACTATAATCGTGTAGCGCTCTTGATGGCGGTGCTGGAGAAACATGCAGGCCTTCTATTACAAAATCAAGATGCTTACTTTAAATCAACAGGTGGTTTGAAACTGAACGAACCCGCAGTCGACTTAGCGATTGCAATGAGTATTGTTTCAAGTTACAAGGAGAAAGAAACGCAAATGGGTGATTGCTTTATCGGAGAAATCGGCTTGACGGGTGAAATCCGTAAAGTGAATCGTGTCTATGACCGTGTTCGCGAAGCAGAAAAGCTCGGATTCAAGCGTGTCTTTATTCCAAAAAATAATTTAGATGGATGGGAACTTCCAAAAAATATCGAAGTCGTTGGAGTATCTTCTGTCAAAGAAGCTATTTACAAAGCCTTCGGAAAAGAAAATTAGAAAGGAGAATGGTTATGGAACAACCTAAAAAATTTCGAGCATACGGAAGAAAGTTATTACAACTGATTTTCGTATTGCTCGGAGGGTCTTTAGGTGCAACGTACTTTCCAAGTCTATGGCAAGCATTCGACATTACGAATGAATGGTTAACCTCGCAAGTTACGAGTATTTTGTTAGGTGCAATTATTTTATTCTTTATTTCATTTTTCGTAACGGAACCGATTTTAGCGGGGATTCGTAGACTTGAAAAACTCGTTAGCCAACTTTCTGTGAGTTATTTACTCTTTGGAATGATTGGAGCACTGATTGGACTCTTAGTAGCATGGCTCGTTGGATTGCCATTTACAAACTTACAAATTCCAGCAATTACGCAAGCATTACCAATCGCCCTTAGTATTATCTTTGGGTACCTTGGTTTTTATGTGGGGACAACGCGTCGTGAGGATATTTTAAAAGCATTTACGACGACAAGAAAGAAAACGGAGGACTCTCCAGTGCTTGAACGTAAAGCAGGAGATAACTTCAGAAAATATAAACTGCTAGATACAAGCGTGATTATCGATGGACGTATTTACGATATCGCTAAAACAGGCTTTATCGAAGGGGTGCTAGTCATTCCAGTATTCGTATTAAATGAACTTCAATATATCGCTGATAGCGCCGATAGCTTGAAGCGCGTGAGAGGTCGTCGTGGGTTAGATATTTTAAACGCTCTTCAAAAAGAAGAGAATATTAAAGTAGAAATTTACGATGGGGACTATGACGATATTAATGAAGTGGACCGCAAGTTAATTCGCTTGGCGAAGGCGATTGACGGGATTATTATCACGAACGACTTCAACTTAAATAAAGTCAGTGAGTTCCAAAATGTGCCAGTCTTTAATATTAATGCGTTAGCGCAAGCCATCAAGCCGGTTGTGATTCCAGGGGAAACCTTGAAGACGACGGTGGTGAAATCGGGAACGGAGCGCCAACAAGGGGTTGCGTACTTGGATGACGGTACGATGATTGTTGTGGAAGATGGACAATATTATATGAATCAAGAGATTGAAGTGGTCGTAACGAGCGCCCTTCAAACTGCAGCAGGTCGTATGATTTTTGCCAAACCACTGCATAGCCAAAAGAAAATTAAACAATAAAGTGCAAAAAGATTACTTCGAATCCTTGCGGATTTGTTTATAATAACGGTAACGTTGCACCGGCTCGAGCCTAGAGTCTCTCGCCTAAAAAACTCAAAAAGGGAGTACGGAATCAATTCCGAACTCCCTTTAATTCGTCTTTTTTGCGAAACACGTTACTGTCATTATAAAATCCGCATGATTCTGCGTAATCATGGTGCTTAAATTTAATTTTCTTTTGGTTGCGGGAAAGCAACGAATGCTGATAGTTTGAAGAGAAAATAAATAGGATGGACGAATTTCGTCCATCCTATTTGTTATTCAATGTCGATTTCAAATGGTTCGTCAATGGTTTCCGAGACGTATTTACCATCTTTCTTGC
>CAUUUT010000012.1:0-26153 GCA_963548485.1 uncultured Streptococcus sp. | reverse complement strand
TACAGGTATGGCTCGTTACCGCAATATGGAAACAAGTACTTCAGAACCAGTATTACCAGTGGAACAAACAGAAGGTTTAGTTGGTGAACCAGCAACTTCTGAAGAAGACACAAATGAATAATCTGTGACTTAAGGCACCCTGTAGCGAAAGCTACAGGGTGTTTTTTTCTTAATAAGTTCATAGAACGTTCTCCAAGAAACAAAGGTTCTAGACTATAATTATTAAAACTTAAGAATGGAGTGAAATAATGAGTAAAACAACAAAACTCTTAAGTCTTGCAGCCGCGAGCTTATTAGCCGCTTGTTCAAACCAAGCAGCACCTGCAGAGACTACGCAAGCAACTACAGCTCAGGCAACGACTGTACAAGCGACAACTCAAGCACCAGCTACGACTGCTACAAATACAACTGTAGCGACAAACGCTTCGGAAGATGCAATGGGAAGTCAAAATGCAATGCAAAAAGAAATTGTAGATGCATTTAAAAAAGAATTCCCAACGCTTGATATTACTGCATTAGAATACTCAAATGGAACGTTCTATGAAGTAGAAGCGATGAATGATACAAATGAATATACGTACCGTTACGATAAGTCAACAAAGACTTTCATGAAGGTGAATGAAACAACTTCAGATAAAGAAGAACATGATGAAGAAAAAATTGACTTAGCTACTTTGAAACAAGTAGATGAGATGGCAGCAATCGCTCAAAAAGAATTCCCAACAGGAGTTCTTCGTGAGTGGAGCGTAGACAAAGATAATGGCGAAATTATCTGGGAATTCGATCTATTCGTGAATGGACAACAAGTGAACGTTAAGGTTTCTAACGCAACTGGAAAAATTACGGAGATCGATCGCTAATTAAATATTGTTTATAAGATACCCCGTCAAGGACTGTTAATACAATGCTTGAGGGGGTATTTTTATGCTTGAAATGTTAAGAAATAGCCCGAAAAAAGATTAAGAAAATATTAAGAATTTTGAAAAGATAAAAAAATAAATCATTAAAAAAACGAATTAATTCATTGGATAGTGGGAAAAAGGATTTATAGGTGGAATTAAATCATTTAAAAGCATCAAATATATAATATTTTAAATAAAAAATAAAACCGCTATCAAATTTATGTGATTGGTAGTATAATATAAATGAATAAAAGAAAGATTGGGGTAGTGTATATGAGTCAGGAATTGTACCAAAGTATACCGTTGCTATTTAAGCTCGCAAAAAAGCAAACAGAACTCAAAAATGCTGCCTTTGCTTTTCAGAATAAACGAGGAGCAGTGAAGTTTTTCTTTTTAATTGAACGTGATGAACAGCAAGATTTACGTTTATTATTCTTCAAAAACGAAGAAGAACTTGTTCGTTATCGACTCTCTGAACGACTAGTAACCATGTCAGATGAGGTAGTCGGAGAGGAACGAACGGAAGCGTTTTGGTTTAGAAAAGGCATCGAAATTCAGTTTTCAAAACGTGCGGATTTCGATGAAGACGAAATCGAATACTTGAAGCAGAAGGGCTATCCTGTTAAAGGAGCCAGAGAATTGCCAATGATTTCGAGTTTCAATGAACCATTTGATTTATTCGCAGACCTTAAGAAATCTGAAGTACAGTTTGTACTACGTGTGAGTGATATTCTCTTGCAAGAAGGCAACTGGAAAGAGCTTTTGAAGGCTGCTAGTATTCTCGACCAAGAAGACGCGGATTACTATGCTGTTCTCGAATATAATCAAAAAACAAAGGCTGTCAAGTCGCTTGATACCACATGTAAGGAAATCAGTTTCGATCAGATTGCAGAATTGAAGCCGTTCTTCCAAGTAAAACCTGAACCCGTTGCAGTCAGTGATTTCTCGCTCTTACGTGCGAAAAAGGCGATTCAAGGGATCTTGCCGGAAACTTTTGAAATCCAGTTGACATTGTCGCCAATTGCAGCCATGGGATTTTATAAAACAGGTGCGTTTATGCTGGCGATAGCCGACGAGCGTGAAATCATCTTCCTTCAGGAAACAGATTTAGATACGAAAGACATTCAGAATTATATTTTAGAAGTCATCATGATGATGGAGGCTGTGCCGCTTCGCTTTATTACAAGTGGACCATTTGCAATGAGACTCTCGAATATGGTCGATCAGCTCTTAAAACGACTTGGAACGGATATTGTTATCTTGGATGAATTGCCAACGATGAACCGTTACTCAAGCCTTGCGAAAATGGATCTTCTATTATCGCAAAATGATATTGATAATCTTCTCTTTTAAGTGAAACGTTGAGACCCGTGCCCTTAATGTTTCCGCTAGTGTAGGAATTGGAAGGGGGAGAAGCTAAATACTCTCACAGCTTCTCTGTCCATCCATCCTCGAATATATAACCGTAGAAAAAGAGGTCTATTCATTTGAATAGACCTCTTTTTTATTGAACGGGATATTCTGTAAACATTTCTCCAAGACTTTCAAACTCCACTTGATTTTGCAAAAGCTCAATGATGGCTGCTTGGAAGCCTTCGACCTCTTGAACAGGGAGGCTGCAGGTGAATTGAACATTATTGAGGAAGACTTTATCAACGATGGGAATATTTTGCGTCTGACAATAATATTCCACTTTTCCTACATGTGTGTAATCAAAGGTTAGGGCAAGTTGGTCCTCTAGTCGACATTCGACGATTCCGATGGCTTTCAATCCTTCGCTTACAGCCCCAGAATATGCACGAACGAGTCCGCCAGCGCCCAGTTTTGTTCCACCAAAGTAACGCGTCACCACGACCGCTACATCCTTTAATTCATTTTTCTTAAGAACTTCTAGCATCGGAACGCCTGCGGTACCACTTGGCTCACCATCATCCATTGCACGCTGCACTTGGTCGTTTTCGCCAATGAGAAAAGCAGAGCAATTATGCGTTGCCTTCCAATGTTCTTTTTTGATGGCTTGGATAAATTCGAGCGCTTCTTCTTCGTCTGTTACCCTCTGAAAATGTGCAATAAAACGAGAACCTTTAATCTCGATTTCATTCGTCCCAGCCTCTTTAATGGTTTTATATCTCTCTAACATTCTTTCCCCTCACTTTGGTATTAGTATAGCATAAATATTCTTTTTCGTTTATGTGTCAAAAATATAGAAATTTTACGAATAAAATAGATTTTTTTCACAAATTTATATTGTTGGTTATAAGTAAGAAGAGTATAATGAAAACGTAAACAAGGTTGTTTTTTAATGATAAAGATAAAGTTATGGGTGGTGAAAAAAATGATATTTTATAAAAATAAATGGTCAATATTCTCAATCATTTTCTTTTGGATACTTTCCATCGTTATGATTCTAAACTATATTCATTATCATTTGTCAACGGGACATTTTGGAGGAGCTGAAGGAGGAATACCACTGTTTTATGAAATTATATTCAGCTTCATTCAGGTAGTGGATGCTGTATATGGTTTTGTAGCATTCTTGATTCCACCGCTATTCTTTTCTCATGAATGTATCAGACAAAGGATAACACATTGCGACTATTTACAATCTGTGAGATTACGACATAAAAAAACATTCTTTTCACCACTTATATCAAAACAATTTAAAACGAACTTTATCATAATCTATTTTGTTTTCTTAGTGAAAATGTTCCTTCAGGCGATATTAGTTCATTTATTTTACTCACCATTTATTTTCGAAGAGAGTAGTCCTTATTTGACGTGGTCTTTCACGATTAACTTCTCGACAAATAGTTTTATTAATTTAATCTGTACGATAGTAATAATCCCCTTAGGATACGCCATTTTCTATTCATTTGTTTTTTCAGTTGGATTGTTCCTAAAACGATACATCATTTATTTATGTAGTGGATTGTTATTAGTGATTATATCGCTTTTATTAGCAATGGTTATAGGAGGGATTTCCCCGATTATCGGATATTCAATCTGCGTTTTATCACTCATTCAACCAGGAATGTACACATTATTAGGAGAAACAATTTCTCATTCAGCCTGGGTTATTTTTGTATATCCTGCGATATTTTATAGTCTTTTGACGATTCTCCTATTATTTATTAGAAGGAAGATGGATTTGAAGGAGGGATACTAATGAATGAGCTCCTCAAGGGAAAAAGACAACAATGGGTGTATGGATTATCGATTGTTTCTGGAGTTTCTTTTGTTTTAAAAGGGCAAATTTTCGGTGATTTAATACTGGACTTATTGTCTTCCCATTTTACAGCATATTTCTCAGACACCTTATTATTAGTTTTACTAGGGGTTATCATTTGGAGACGACATCATATCCGTTACCTTCTCATTCAAAGAGTTGGAGAAAAAAACTACCAATTTTATCAATTGGTAACGGTGTTAGTTTCAGTTGTTTGCTATTTTGTCGCTCAATTTTCCTTAGCGTTACTATTTCAAATGAGGAATGGGCAAGCATTTACAAAAGCGATGCTGATATTTGCTCTATTAAAAAGCGTGTATTTAATTTGCTCGGGATTAATCATCTATACGATTTCTATTGGGTGTAATAGAAATATGGCTATTATTGGTTCTATCCTATTTTCATTAACATCTTATTTTACAATATTGGTTCTATTACCAGTGTGAAGGGGAGGTACTCATGTTAGAACTAAAAAATGTATCCAAAAAATTTGGGTTTCAAGTGATTTTAGAAGAGGTTGATTTCAAAATTGACCAAGGAGAGCTTATTCATATTGTAGGAGCTAATGGATGCGGGAAATCTACTTTATTTAAGCTTTTTTGTGATATTTTGGAACCGGATAAAGGTGAAGTTGTTGTAGATAGTGATGTACGAATTGGAGCTTTGATTGAGAATCCAGCGTTCATGGAAGAAAGTAGTTTAAAAACGAATCTTAAATTTTTAGCCTCTATCAATAAAAATTACAATGAATCAAAAATTAGAGAATTAGTGAATAATTTTGATTTAGATTTTGATAGTAAAATTCACGTGAAAAAATATTCCGTTGGAATGCGTCAGAAAATGGGGATTATTCAAGCTGTGATGGAGGATCAAAATTTAATTTTATTAGACGAGCCAACTCGAGGTCTAGATAAAAAATCACTAGAGCAGTTTCATCAATTAGTTCAACAGCTTCATGAAGAAGGGAAATCGATTGTGATTGCTGCTCATGATAATTTGGCCGAATTACAGTTTGATAAGGAATATTTGATGGAAGAAGGGAAGCTGATTCTTCAATGAAACAGTTATTTCCAATTCGAGAGTGGCTTCTCTACATTTTTGGTTTGTTAATAGTATGGAATTTATATCATCCATTACCGTCGTTCTATATCGAGGCACACTTCAGTTTTATACCCGTTACCTTTCTTTTTGGGCATCTTTTAAGTATTTTCTTAATGGTAATGGAAGTACTTATTTTGATGTATTTTATTAATGAGTATGAGAGTATGCGACTTTTGATACTAGTTCGAAGCCAAAGCCGCGTTTTTATAGGGCGAATATTAGTGAGGATGATATGGCCTTCTGTATTTTTAATGTTCTGTATTAAGGCAATTTTACTTTTCGAAATTGGAGGCATTCCTCCTCTAGTATTAGGTTCAATCCCCATTCTGTTTTTAGGGATGACTCTACTAGCATTATTCATTCAAGACTCTAAAAAAATATTATTTTTAAGTCTGATTTTAGCAGCACTTATTAGACTAGGATGCTTTTACTTAATTGGGTAAGCAGGAGGATATCTCCTGCTTTTTTTTAATGGTCAAATATGGTAGTATAGAAAGGCAGTATATGACTGGAGGAGTAGGTATGATTCAAGTAACATTAATCATTCGAATCACATTGGTTCTTGCTTTTATCATGCTGAGCTACTGGGCGTTGCAAGGCATTCAAATCGAGAAGATTCTCAGGAAAGGCCGCGTTCAAGAAGCCCGTATCCTCTTTTTACTCATCGCTATTTGGATGGGTGCTAGTATAGCCAAAGTCATATTCGATTTATCAGATTATTTAAATCAGTACATTCAATTGATATTACAGTAAATGGATAGAGAGTTTTTGGAGGTTATTTAATGGATAAGATGATCGTGCGCGGTGGCGATACACGTCTTCAGGGAACCGTAAAAGTAGAAGGCGCTAAAAATGCGGTATTACCGATTTTAGCAGCAAGTATTTTAGCAGATAAAGGCGTTACTCATTTAACAAATGTACCGAATTTATCAGACGTACATATGATGTTAAACGTATTAGGGAGCTTAAACGTCTTAAGTACATTTGACGAAGAAGAAAAGGCAATTACATTAAATGCCACAAAAGATATTACAACAACTGCAGCATTTGAATACGTAAGTAAAATGCGTGCGTCAATCGTTGTAATGGGACCATTATTAGCACGTTTTGGACATGCACGTGTTGCGATGCCTGGGGGATGTGCTATCGGAAGTCGTCCAATCGACCTTCATTTAAAAGGATTCGAAGCAATGGGTGCGACAATCGTTCAAACAGAAGGATATATCGAAGCACATGCAGAGGAACTTCATGGAGCTCGTATTTATTTAGATTTCCCATCTGTTGGAGCTACTCAAAACATTATGATGGCTGCAACTTTAGCAAAAGGGACAACATACTTAGAAAACGTAGCGCGTGAACCAGAAATCGTCGACCTAGCGAACATCTTAAATAAGATGGGTGCGAAAATTGTCGGTGCCGGAACAGAAAATATGCGTATTGAAGGGGTAGAACGTTTGGATGGAACGATTCACTCCATTATTCCAGACCGTATCGAAGCTGGTACATTTATGGTAGCCGCTGCTGTTACAAAAGGCGATGTGTTTATCGAAGATGCGATTGTAGAACACAACCAACCATTAATTTCTAAATTAGGCGAAATGGGTGTTCAATTTATCGAGGAAGAAGACGGAATCCGTGTAATCGGTCCAGATGAGTTGAAACCAACTGACGTGAAAACTTTACCTCATCCAGGTTTCCCAACAGATATGCAAGCGCAAATGACGATTGCACAATTATTAGCAACTGGTACAAGTACAATGACGGAAACAGTGTTCGAGAACCGTTTCAACCACTTAGAAGAAATGCGTCGTATGGGGGCACAATTCCGTATTGACTCACATACAGCTGTGATGAGTGGTGCATCTGTATTATCAGGTGCTGAAGTACGTGCGACGGACTTACGTGCTGCTGCAGCGTTAATCATCGCTGGAATGGTTGCAAAAGGATATACACGTGTGACAGACTTACAATTCTTGGATCGTGGCTATTATGAGTTTCATCAAAAATTACGCGCATTAGGCGCAACGATTGAACGTGTGGACGAACCAGACGGACAAGGATTTACTCACGAAGACTTAGAGCGTTTATTCGCAGTTTAAAAAATAAAGAGACAGTGCACGAGAAATCGTAAATGATTCCTATGAATCCTTACAGATATCTTCATCATTACGATAACGTTGCACCGGTTCGAGCCTTAAAAGTCTCTCACCTTTAAATCCTCAAAAAGGGCGTACGGAATGAAATTCCTACGCCCTTTAATTCGTTTTAATGCGAAGTCACGTTACTGTAATGATAGAATCTGTAAGTTTCTAGTCATCATTTACGTGTGCAACAGAACTTTATTTTTTTACGAATAATCTGTAATTCTTCTTGATACAATAATAAAAATAAGCAATATTAGTTTTGGCTAATATAAGGTATACCTTATATTGATAAAACTATTTTGGGAATTTTAAGTAAGATTTTTAAAGGAAAATAGTAGTCTGGATTATCGTTTAATTTTTCGTAAAGGTATGCAGTATTTATGTGGTTTCAGAGGGTTTTATGGTACAGTATAATAGACTCAATTTAAAAGGAGGATTGTAATGAACGAAGAATTTAACAATCAGAATCATGACGAAGAACGTCTCGATGTCGAACAAGACACTGAATTCGAGCATCGTCATACTGAAGAACCACAAAAACAATCCATTATTAAGAGTATTTGGAATCATAAAATCATGATGGCGATTCGTCGCTTTTGGAGAAAATTTCATGTAACGAAGCTACTTCTAGCGATGATGCTAACGGTAATAACACTATTTACAGGTTTTTTAGTGTATTCTGCAAAGACAACCGATGTAAGTGGCTTACGTGCTGGGATGGTCCAGGTAACCGAAGTATATGACCGCAATAACCAAGAAGCCGGCGTGCTGAATATCAATAAAGGGGAATTTCTAACAATAGACCAGATTTCTCCGAATATGATTAATGCGCTCGTTTCTACAGAGGATAAACGTTTCTATGACCACCATGGATTCGATCCAATCGGGCTGCTTCGTGCGACATTTGGCCTCTTAATGAATCGCGGCCGAGTGACGGGTGGAGGCAGTACGATTACGCAACAATTAGCCAAGAATGCTTTCTTAACCCAAGAACAATCATTTATGCGAAAAGCAAAAGAACTCTTTTTGAGTTTCGAGTTGGAGAAGAAATATTCCAAAGACCAAATTTTGGAGATGTATTTAAATAATGCCTATTTCGGAAATGGGGCGTACGGGATTGAAAATGCGTCGCTTCGTTATTTCGGAAAGCGCGCAAAGGATTTAACCATTAGTGAAGCGGCTGTCCTTACAGGAAGCTTAAAGGCACCGAATGTGTACAATCCGATTGACGATATGGAATCGACAGTGAAACGCCGAGCGACCGTCTTACAGTTGATGGTCGATAATGGCAAAATCACGCAAGAAGAAGCTGATAAAGCTGCGGCTGAAGTGATTACCGTGACAGATACGTATGAAGCGAATGCTCGTTATAAATATCCATATTATTTCGATGCTGTGATTAATGAAATTACAACGAAATACGGAATCAGCGAAGAAGACTTGCTGAACAAAGGATATAAAATCTACACAGGTTTAGACCAAAATATGCAAGCGGATTTGGAAGAAACCTTTTCACACAGTTGGTTATTCCCGAAAGCTAGTGACGGTACGGTTGCTCAAGCGGCTTCGATTGCCATGGATCCTCAAACTGGGGATGTTCTTGCGACAGTGGGTGGACGTACCAACGAGAAACATACCTTCCGTGGATTTAACCGTGCAACACAGCTTCAGGCGCAACCAGGATCAACGTTTAAACCATTAGCGGTATATACTCCGGCTCTTGAAGAAGGGTATCAACCGAATTCTGTTCTAGTAGACGAGAAACGTTCGTATGGTTCAGATAAATATACGCCTGAGAACTGGAATAAAAAGTATCAAGGAACTGTGACGATGACGGAAGCCTTGAACCACAGTTGGAATGCTCCTGCTGTTTGGTTACTCGATAAAATCGGATTGAAGAAAGGAATCGAGAAGGTTCATCAATTCGGTATCGAAACAGACCCAGGAGACGAGTACTTAGGAATCGCTCTTGGAGGACTAACAAAAGGAGTCTCTCCAGAACAAATGGCGTCTGCCTATACAGCCTTTGCCAATAAAGGTGTTCGTGTGCAACCACGTTTTGTGACGAAAATTGTGGATGCAAATGGGAAAGTCGTTGTAGACAACACAGCCGTG
Organism: uncultured Streptococcus sp.; assembly: GCA_963548485.1. Taxonomy (GTDB): domain Bacteria; phylum Bacillota; class Bacilli; order Lactobacillales; family Aerococcaceae; genus Granulicatella. The sequence continues at coordinate 16,665 of CAUUUT010000012.1, read as the reverse complement.
AAGGAAAACCGTGTGACAACGGAAGAAGTCGCTAAGAAGATGACAAGTATGCTATTAACCGTGTACGGTTCAGAAGGTCTTGGCGCACCATTTTCACCAGCAGGTAAGACGATTGCAGGGAAGACAGGGACAACCGAAGCTATCAATAATGACAATGGTTCTCGTGACCAATGGATGATTGGATATACACCTGATGTTGTTGTCGCAACTTGGATGGGATATGACCAATCAGGAAACTACTCTTTATCAGCTTCTAGTCGTGAAGGAGTAGGCCCACTCTTTAAACTAGAGATGGAAGGATTGCTTCAATTCACAGCCAATACACCATTTAATGTAGAAGCCGTGAAGACGAAGCAAAATAACAAAAACAACAATACGAATAATGGTGTAGATCAATTCATCAAAGACGCTCAAAAAGCGGGCGAACAAGTTTGGAATCAAATCCAAGAATGGGGTAAAAACCTCTGGGATAAATTCAGAAATCGATAATGCGAACGTACGTACGTATTGTTAGTTTAGCCATGCAAAATATGGTATAATAAAAGAGTATTTTAAGGAGGTAAAAACATGAGTAATATTTATGATACAGCCAATCAATTAGAACGCGACTTACGCGAATTACAAGAATTCAAAACAGTAAAGGAAAGCTTCGAAGCGATTCATGCTGACGAAACAGCAAAAGCTTTATTCGATGAATTCCGTGCAGTGAATATCGAGTTACAACAAAAACAATTCTCAGGGCAAGAAATTACTGAAGAAGATATTCAAAAAGCTCAAGAATTAGGACAAAAAGTGTCTGAAAATGAGCATATTAAAGCGTTAATGGAAGCTGAACAACGTTTGAATACGATTATGCAAGATATTAACCGTATCATCACAAATCCATTACAAGAACTTTATAGCTCAAAATAATCAATTTTAAACGGTTTTATTAAGAATCGATCCAAAGCATATTTTCTTTGAACGCACAACAGACGGTTCAGGAAAATATGCTTTTTTTGAAGAAAAGAAAGGAGCAACGTATGGTGAAATTCATCCATGCTGCCGACGTCCATCTAGGGATTATGGTTGCAGGTGTCGGAAAAAGCCAAAAGGAAATCGCAAGAGAACTAAAGCAAGCGGCGTTTGATGCCTTTGAAAGAGTCATCGATACAGCGATTGAAGAAGAAGTCGATGCGCTTGTGTTAGCGGGGGATTTGCTGGATAGTTCACGCACCTTCGTCAAAGAAAAATGTTTCTTGCAAAGCCAGTTGAATCGTTTAGCACCCTTTGGAATTCCTGTCGTTGTAGCGCTTGGGAATCATGATGCAGGAAGTGCGTACGTTTCTGGGAAACATATTTATACTTTTGGGAGTGCTGTTGAAACGATTGAAGTGGAGACGAGAAACGGGGAACGTGTGGCCTTTAGTGGGTTTAGTTATGAGGTTCCAGTTGTAGCCACTAGGAAAGTTCAAGAGTATCCTGTAAAGAGTGCTAACTGTGATATTCATATTGGGGTGTTGCATGGAGAACTGACGACTGCACAAGGTCGATATGCACCATTTTCCATTCCTGAACTGAGAGAAAAAGGCTATGACTACTGGGCGCTTGGGCATATTCATACGTGCCAAGAAGTGTCTAGTCAGCCATGTGCGTGGTATAGCGGTACAACTCAAGGAGCGGACCGTAAAGAGAGTGGGCCAAAGGGAGCTTTGCTTGTTGAGATTACTCCTGGGACTACCGCAGAGGTTCGCTTTATTGAAACGAATACGATGGAGTGGATGGACGTAGAACTTGCTACCGGCGATACGGCTCGTTTAGAAACCTTGCCGTATCTAATCGTAGAGGCACTACCAAATCCATCGAAGCGTAGCCTTGTGACGCTGCATTTACAAACGCAAGAATCTCTGTATTCTAGAGAAGATTTAAAACAACTCGCCCAGGTTGTGAATGGATTATTAGAAGAAAAACGTAGCCATGTAACGGTGATGAGTATTCGAGAACAAGTTACAAAACCGCTTCGTGGAGCTTCTGGAATTTCGCTTGTGGGAGATGTGGATGCGTCACTCTTTTCTGAAATGGAAATCGCAAAAAGTGGATTTTCGAATCAGTTGATGAGCGACTTCCTTCAAAAAGAAGATGTCCAAAAAGAGATTCACGAACGTGCACTTCGCTTATTAGAAGCTCGCTTTTCGGGAAGGGAGGAAGGGTAATGTATATTTCAAAAATCGAAATCGATCATTTTGGGAAATGGGAACATGAGACCTTTACCTTCCATCCAAACTTGCAAGTCGTGCAAGGATTGAACGAATCTGGAAAGACGACCCTTCGACGCTTTATCGAGCAGATGCTCTTTGATTTTAAACAAAAGAAAAATGGCGTTTATCCATATCAACCGCTTCATACGAATACGCGTGGTGGACGGATGTGGATCGAAGATGAAGGGCTGGGTGCTCTTATTATCGAGCGTAGCGCCGTGGGTTCTCAGAAGAAACTCGTTCTAAAGAGTGCAGAAACGGGGCAAGAGTTACCAGAAACGATGCTGGAACGCGTCCTTCATGAGTTGACGATGACTGAGTACCATTCACTCTTTGGATTCAATGAAGAGGAATTGCAAAATAATGCCTTTGAAAGCGAAGAGGAAATCCATCGTTTCTTGTATAGTTTGAGTGTTATGGGGCATAAGGGTGCCTATGAGGAGAGTCAGAAGCTCCTTGCCGAGGCGGATAAGTTATTTCGCCCACAAGCTAAAAAACTCGAACTCAACGAGCGGATGGACCGTCTCGAAGGCTTAACGAGTCAATTGTCACAAACCAAAGGCGAGAACGCTCTTTATGAAGGCTATGTGAGTACTATCCGAGAGCTTCAAAAAGAAGAAGCAGAATTATCTGAAAAATTACAAGACACAGAATCTAGATTAGATGTCTTAGAGAATAAGCTCGCTCATTTTGACGCTTTAGAAGAATTCCGTGCAATGGAAGGACTAAAAGAGTTCCCCAAAGAGTACGACCATAGTAAGGCAGTAGAGGCTCATAATACTTTACGCGCCTTTGAAAAAGAACTCGAACGGACAAAAATCGAGTTAGAACAGGCAAAAGAAGAAAGAGAAGTTCTTGGAGAAGTAGCTGAGGATTCGACTCTTGAAACACTTTACGCAAAGGCCCAAGCTGCAACAGCTGTAGAAGAACGTGCCTTTGAATTGGAACGTGAGTTGAAGACGCATGCGGGGAATATTGGTGTTCAAAAGGAATATGCAAAGCCGTTTACAGACGCTGAATTAGCCCAATTAGATACCCTTCAAGGTGAAAAAGAACATGCAGGGCAGTTCCAAGCAGGGCTCCTTATTGGGCTTATTGGAATCATTACCATTATCGTGGTTGGATTTTTAACGAACCAGGTCGTGCTAGGTGTTGGGGTTGCTGCAGTACTTGGAATTGGTGGAGGTTTCTTCATACAGAAAACGGGAAAATCCCTTACTCCGAAAACGAATACTGTAGAGGAACAAGTTCAACAGCTCCTTTCAGGGAAAGGAATTGAAGTAACTCTAGATGAAGCAAGACGTTTTGTGCGAAGAAATGAAGGACGTAGCGTCAATGATTTCTTACAAAAGAAGGCGCAGTTTGTTCAACTAGAACAAAGGATAGTTGCCTTTAAAGAAGAAAGTAAAGACTTCTGGGTCAAAGAACAAATCGCTCCTCCAGCGACTGTGGAGCAACAGCTACGTATTATCCGTGAGACATGGATGACTTCACAAAAACGAGTGGCAAAATTAGAACAACTCCAAGAGAGTATCTCAAAGAAAGAACGCCATTTAGCGCAAATGGAACAAGATACAATAGAAGTGCGCAAAGAATTACAATCCGCGATTTCATCCCTTGGAATTACTTCGGTAGAAGAGTTTAGAACTCAGTTACCTACACTAGACAATCGGGTAGCCTTAGTTCAAAAGAGAGCGTATATCGAAAAGCAAGTCTCACTGTTTACGAATGAAGAAAAAGAAAGCTTAGAGCGACAAACGCTTGAAGAGGAGATTCAAGACGAGTCCTTCACGAAGGCGCAGTTGGAAAGTAAACGTAAAGAAGTACGTGATCAATTGGCAAGTACGAAAACTAAGGCGGAACTGCTTGAAGAAGATGACAATGCAGAAGCTCTTCAACTGGAAGCTGAGTTTGAACGATTCGAAGTGCAAGAGTCTATTAAAGATTGGGCGACACAAGTATATGCAGCTAAATGGATCTTGAAGCAACTGGAAGAAAAAGTCCCAACGAGAGTACCATTAATTTTAGACGAGGCGAGCCGTATCTTTAGCAGGCTTACGATGGGGCAATATACGAAGATTCTCTTAACGGATACGCAGGCGAAGGTGCAGCAGGCAAATGGCCAGTGGATGGAAGCTTTCTATCTTTCAAAAGGAGCCTTAGACCAACTGTATGTAGCGATACGTTTTGCCTTTATTTTCCAATTAGCGAAGAAGATGAAAATTCCAGTGTTAATCGATGATGGGTTCGTCAATTTTGATAGAGAACGCCTATCGATTATGTTAGAATTAATGGAAGAGCTATCACGCGTAACACAAGTTTTTTACTTTACAACGGAAGTTCCGCTTCAGTTACCAAAAGAGAATGTACTGAAGTTAGGGGAAAGAGAAAGAAGGTAAATCATGACAAAAAAATTATATGAATACAATGTGGACGAGAGTTTTGAAATCTGCCTATTAATTAAAGCAGCAGATGTGCGCATGGCAAAAAATGGCAATCCGTTTATCGCCTTCACATTCCAAGATCAATCAGGACAAATGGACGGAAAATATTGGTCTGCCACTTCGGATGATATTGCAAAATACGTACCAGGAAAAGTAGTAGTGGTGAACGGAAAACGCGAAATGTACAATAATTCGCCACAAGTAAAAATTGTCAGCCTTCGACTTACTGATGCTTCAAAAGGGGAGCCAACATCTGCGAGTCATTTCGTAGAACACGCTCCAATGTCGAAAGAAGAAATGGAAGAAGAAGTAAACCAAATCATGTTCGATATCACAAATCCATATTTGCGTCGTATCGTGCATAATATCTTGAAGAAATACCAAGAATCCTTCTTCGAATTTCCTGCAGCGAAACGTCACCACCATGCGTTTGTTGGTGGGTTAGGTTTCCATACAGTTTCGATGTTACGCCTTGCTAAAGCCATCGCAACACAATACACTCAAATCAACCGTTCACTATTATATTCTGGTGTGATTTTACATGATATTGGTAAAACGATGGAATTGACAGGAGCAATCGGCACTGAGTACACACTAAAAGGAAACTTACTCGGCCACATCGTGATTATGGACGAAGAGATTACAAAAGCCTGTGAAGAACTCGATATCGATGAAAATCAAGAAGATGTGCTTTTATTAAAACATCTCATTCTAGCTCACCACGGCAAACTCGAATACGGTTCACCAGTCCGTCCGCAATTATTAGAAGCGGAAGTGTTGCATCATATCGACTTATTAGATGCGACGATTACAATGATGTCGAATGCACTTGATAAGACAGAACCAGGCGCATTCTCAGAGCGCGTGTTTGGTTTAGATAACCGCTCGTTCTATAAACCATTATCCCATGAGTAAGAATAAAAGTTTGATAGTATGTGTAAATTGATAAGCCATCAATATTATCAGCAATGCTCCAACTGACATTCATTTAATCGAGGTGTGAAATGAAAACATTTGGTTCGAAAAAACTATTAAAATTGATTTTATGGTGCGCGGCAGGCCTTGTATTATCTGGAATTTTATGGATTTTGTTTAGTTTTACTCGTCCAAAATATAATGATGATGCTTTGTTTTCTTATGAAATCATCAATCAATCAAATCAGAATATTGAAGAATTGATTATTGGTGAATATTCTCAGAATGATATTAACTATCCAGAGGATCGGGTGTATTTAAAAAACTTAGCAGCTAATTCTAAAACAAAAGGAGCTGTAGACATTTCTAAATCAGAAAGAAGTGTTTCTCCATTCTATATAGACTATGTATATCAAGGGAAAAGGAAAACTTTGCTAAAAACGGTATCTGTTGAAACTAGACCCAAAGGACTTCATATCACTATCACTATTAAGGAAGTGGATAATGAGGGTTACATGACGGGAACTAGCGAAATCAATTCATTTATTTTTGAAAAACGAGAATTTACTCCAGAAAGTATAAAAAGAGCGGAGGAAGCTAATACTACACCATAATTAGAAAGTCGTTAGATTGTTTTAAGAGGAATTAGGCTAATTTATAGCTTAGTTCCTTTTTTGTATTGAAGTAGGTTCCTTCCTGTGCTACCATAAACACAAGAGTAAGGAGGACTGTCAATGAATCCAATAGGAACAAAACCAATTCAGACAGAACGATTATTGCTTAGACCTTTTCAACTAGAAGATGCGTCCGCAATGTTTAAAAATTGGTCGAGTGATGCAGAAGTGACGCATTATTTGACGTGGCCTCCGCATGAATCTGTCCTGACAACTAAAGAGAGCCTTAAACGATGGGTAGACGGCTATCAAAATCCACTTCAATTCAAATGGGCAATCGTATTTGGCAATGAAGCTGTTGGTAGTATTGATGTAGTGCATTTGGAAGAAAAACTAGACGCTGTGGAAATCGGATATGCACTTAGTCGCAAATGCTGGGGGAAAGGAATTATGACAGAAGCGCTTATTGCAGTAATCGATTATCTCCTAGAAGAAGCAGGCTGCAATAGAGTAGCCGCACGTCACGATGTGAATAATCCAGCCAGCGGAAAAGTGATGCAAAAGGCTGGCATGATTTATGAAGGTACACTGCGACAATATGGCAAGAATAATCAAGGTATTTGTGATATGGCATATTATTCGATTATTAAAGCAGATAGTTTGAAGTAGGAGTTAAGTATATGTGTTTGATTTGTGAGCGGATAGAGTTAATTAAGCAAGGCAAAAATCCGCATTTTGTAAAAGAACTTGAAACGGGTTATGTGGTAATAGGAGACGGGCAGTATTTTAAAGGGTACACATTGTTCCTAGCCAAAGAACACGTAACGGAGTTGCATCAGATGGAATATGAAACAAAAATTAAATTTCTCGAAGAAATGAGTATTGTACAAGAAGCTGTTGCAAAGGCATTTCATGCTGAAAAAATGAATATCGAATTACTGGGAAATGGAGATGCGCATGTCCATTGGCATCTATTTCCAAGAAAATCAGGAGATATGAAGGATTATGGTCATAATGGTAGAGGCCCTGTGTGGTGGGTTCCATGGGATGAAATGTCATCTAAGGAGTATCAACCAAAAGGAGAAAAGTTAGAACAATTAGTGAATCATTTAAAATCCTTTTTATAAACGTTTATGAGGAAGGCATCTACGTAGTGTAGGTGTCTTTTTTGTGAGCAGATAATTTTGTATTATCGGAATCGTACTATATACTCTAATTGTAATAAAAATAATTACAATTAGAAAGGTGATTTTATGACAACAACAGTAAAAAATATCATTATTGGTTTCGGTAAAGCCGGAAAAACATTAGCAGGATACTTAGGGAGTATTGGAGAAGACACAATTTTAATCGAAAAATCAAAAGAAATGTACGGTGGAACATGTATTAATGTCGGCTGTATTCCTTCTAAAAAATTAGCGACAAAAGCACTTCGCAAACAATATTCAAACGAAGATGCTAGCAGCTACTATACAAAGAGCGTTCAAGAAAAGAAAGCATTGATTGCGGCTTTAAACACAGCAAACTACAACAAAGTAGATTCTGTTGAAAAAACTCAAATTATCGACGGAACTGCACGTTTTGTAGATGACCATACAGTAGCAGTAGAAACTGCAGAAGGAGAAAAACTCTTCAAAGCAGACCGTATTTTCATTAATACCGGTGCAACTCCATTCGTACCACCAGTAGAAGGTTTAACAATTGGTGGAGCGATTCATACAAGCGAAACAATCATGAACTTAGAAGAATTTCCAGAAAGCCTTGTGATTATCGGTAGTGGATTTATCGGATTAGAGTTCGCTGCAACTTACGCACAATTCGGTACAAAAGTAACAGTAATCGATGTGACGGATGCATTCCTTCCTCGTGAAGACGAAGATGTAGCACAAGCTGTGAAAGAACAATTAGAAGCTTTAGGCGTTACTTTCAACTTAGGCGTTCAATTAAAAGCAGTTCACCAAGAAGGTGGAAAAGTAGTTGTAGAAGCTACGACAGCAGAAGGTGCACCAGTTGCCTTTACAACAGATGCAGTCTTAGTGGCGACAGGTCGTCGTGCAAACGTACAAGGCCTTGATTTAGACAAAGCTGGCGTTGAATTAACTGAACGTGGCGCTATTAAAGTCAATGAATTCTTACAAACAAACGTGCCTCATATCTTTGCAATGGGCGATGTGAACGGCGGACCACAATTCACATTCGTATCATTAGATGATTTCCGTATCGTGAAACGTTTCTTAGCAGGGGATACAACATACTCAACGAAACAACGTGCGAAATTCCCAACAGCAACTTTCATTAACCCACCTTTAGCAAGCGTTGGTTTAAATGAAAAACAAGCCAAAGAAGCTGGTATCGAAGTAAAAGTTGCGAAACTTCCAGCGATGGCGATTCCAAAAGCTAAAATCTTAGGAAACCAAGTAGGATTCTACAAAGTATTAGTGGACGCTTCAACAAACCAAATCGTTGGTGCAACCTTATTCGCAGAAGAAGCACATGAAGTGATTAACATTATCGCAACTGCAATGAACGCGAACTTACCTTACACAGTTCTTCGCGATCAAATCTTCACACACCCAACAATGGCAGAAGCTTTAAACGACATATTCGGCTTAATTAAGTAGGGATCGTTATGGGAAATGACTTTATCGTAATGATTCATTGCCTAACGTACCTGGCAATTCATCACGACAATCGTTATTCAAGCAAAGACCTCGCGTTTAACGCGTGTAGCAACCCGGCGATTGTTCGAAAATTGATGAGCCAAGCGGTGAAGAAAGGCTGGGTGTCAACCACTGCGGGGAAACAAGGGGGCTACCAATGGCAAGGCGATCCAAAAAAGGTGAAACTCGGAGAAATCTTCTTATTAGTATCCGAGGATGAACGCTTGGAAAAAGCCTTCAAAGAAGCTGCCGACCCAACCTGCCTTGTAAGTACTCGCATGGGAAGCGTTATGGGCAAATTGCAAGAAGAACAAATCCAACAACAAATTAATTTCTATAACAAACGCACCATTCAAGACATGATTGACGGTGTTCAAACAGAATGTCACTAGTAAAGGCCGAGCAATTGCTCGGTCTTTTTTGTGTGATCATTATAATGTATACATTATAATGATTTTTTTATTTTTAAAAATAATAACTTAAAAGTATTTAAAAACGATAACTTTTAAGTTATAATGATAGTGATAGAAAATTTATATGATTGGGAGTGAGAAGATGAGTAAAAAAGCAATTGGAACAGATTGGAAAGACGTTAGAAAAGAATTATTTACGAAAGAAGAAATTGCAGAGAGGGATCTAAGAGTTGCTATTATTAGTGAACTTATTCGCGCAAGAAAAGAATTAGGCATTAGCCAAAAACAATTAGAAGAATTAAGTGGAGTAAAGCAACCCGTTATCGCTCGAATTGAAACGGGAAAGAGTACGCCACAACTGGATACTTTATTAAAGATTCTAGCATGCCTAGGAAAAACACTAGCAATTGTGCCTTTATCAAATTCTGAAGTGAAGTAGAACAGTTAAACTCAAAATTATCATATATGATAATTTTGAGTTTTTGTTTTCCTCGGAGTGGAGGTGATTCTATTATCGAAGAACCTTGAAGTTTTTGAACCATAAAACACCATAACTTTACAAAGCTGATTAAAATACCTGCACTATCCAAATATTCAAGATTTTGACAACATAGATACAAGATAGAAGAAACAATGCTCCATCAAAAAGCTAAGAAGATAGACGAGTCTTTTTGTTTATTGAAAGAATAGTGGGGAATAGCATTGAATGTGAATTAGCTGGAGTTAGGAAGAAATTCCTTACTCCAGCTTTGAAGCTTCAAAGGTGCAAGACCAAGGCTTGCGCCGTTGCCCCACTATGACTCTTTCAATAAAAAACAAAAAGACGCAAGTCTATCTTTTTCCATTCTAAGAGCACCAATAAAGTATTATGTCTTGTAGCTCGCATTTATCGTACAAAAAAGCTCCTGGCACCAATTTGTACCAGGAGCAGTGTTGATTTTAATGTAGGACTTTGTTTAAGAAGTTTTGAGTACGTTCGTTTTGTGGGTTACCAAACACTTCTTCAGGAGTTCCTTCTTCGATGATGTAACCACCATCCATGAAGATAACGCGATCGCTAACCTCACGCGCAAATCCCATCTCGTGTGTGACTACAACCATCGTCATTCCTTCTTTAGCGAGGTTTTGCATTACTTCTAATACATCCCCAACCATCTCTGGGTCAAGTGCTGAAGTTGGTTCATCGAATAATAACATCTTCGGTTTCATTGCAAGCGCACGGGCAATAGCCACACGTTGTTTTTGACCACCTGAAAGAGATTTAGGAGAGACATCCGCTTTATCTGCAAGACCAACCATGCCAAGGAGTTCCATCGCATGTTCCGTTGCAGCTTCTTTCGTCTCACGTCCTAATTCTACAGGAGCTAAAATGATGTTTTCTAGAACGCTTAGGTGAGGGAAGAGGTTGAAGTGTTGGAACACCATTCCGATTTCCTCACGTACTTTATTTAAGTCCGTTTTTTTGTCTGTTAAATCATGGCCATCGATGATGATGTGACCGCTATTGATTTTTTCAAGACGGTTTAAGCAACGAAGGAAAGTGGATTTACCTGAACCTGAAGGCCCGATAATACAAACTACTTCGCCTTCCTCAATAGAAAGGTCGATGGATTTTAATACTTCTAAGTCGCCATATTTCTTTTGAATTTTTTGAACTTCGATAATAGCCATTATTTTAAATTCCTTTCTAAGTGAGCTGAAAGTTTCGTTAATAGAACGATCACGATTAAGTACATCACGCCGACGATTAACCACATTTGACTTGATTGTAAGTTACGAGCGATGATGACTTTACCTGTTTGTGTTAATTCGGCAATACCGATAATTGAAAGAATAGAAGTATCTTTCAATGTGATGACAAATTGGTTAATGAATGAAGGAACCATAATGCGAATCGCTTGCGGTAAGATGACTTTGCGCATGCTCTTTGAATATGGAAGACCTAAACTCATGCAGGCTTCGTATTGACCTTTATCAACAGCTTGGATACCCCCACGAATGATCTCTGCGATATAAGCAGAAGCATTCAAGCTGAGGGTGATGACACCTGCTACGAATGGTTGCATCGTAATATCAAATGCTTGTGGAATTCCAAAGTAAATGAAGAATGTTAAAACGATTAGTGGAACACCACGGATAATGTCAATGTAAAATCCTGCGATTGCTTGTACGATATTGTTTTGGCTAGTTTTCATTAAACCGAAGATAATACCGATTAAACTTGCGAAAATTAAAGCCACAACGGTTAAAACAATTGTATTCCATAAACCAGTTGCAAGAGTGTGCCAGTTTGTTTTAATTAAACCGAGAATACTTGTTGCTTCGGTATTTTCGGTAGCATTCGTAGTATATTTTTTAATGATTTCATCGTATTTGCCGCTTTCTTTTAGTTTTTTCAAACCGTTGTTGAAAGCAGTAATCAATTCAGCATTGTCACCTTTATTGACAGCAACACCATATTCCGTTTTGTTTTCGTTATGGTCTGTCATTTTTAAAGGTAAGTTGTTGGATGTAATAGAGTAGGCAAGAACAGGATAGTCTTCGAATACAGCGTCACTGTTTCCTACCATTACATCTTGGTACATACTAGATGAATCTTCAAAAGTTGTGATGGTAAAGCCATATTGATTCTTGATTGATTCTGCATAAGTAGCACCTTGTGTTCCTAATTTAACGGCAACTTTTTTACCTTTTAAATCAGAAAGAGATGTGATTTCAGAGTTTTTAGAAACTCCCATTCCGATTCCACTGTCGTAGTAACTATTTGTGAAGTCGAATTTTTGTTTACGTTCATCCGTAATTCCCATTCCGGCCATCACAGCATCTACTTGACCAGATTCTAATGCTTGAACGGCAGCATTGAAGCCAAGTGGTTTGAATTCTACTTCGAAGCCTTCAGCCTCTGCGATACTCTTCATTAATTCAATATCAATTCCGACATATTCACCATTTGTATCTTGGTATTCAAATGGAGCGAATGTAATATCTGTTGCGATTACATATTTTTTAGTTTCTGCTTTTGCATTTGTTGTCGGAGAAACGAGGGATAGAAGAGTCATCAATAGAGTGACTAGAACAGCTCCCAAGCTTAATTTCTTAATGTTCATACATATTCCTCCAAATCTACCTTACGTATAAGGTTTTTCCATTATATGGAAGTTTTTCTGAAAATGCAAAAATCTAGTCTCATCTCATGTTACATTATGTGACATTGAATTCATTGCATAAAAAAATCTCCCTTCTCAAGAGTAGAGAAGAGAGACATCATTATTTTTCTAGTTCGAGAACACGCCAAATGGCTTTTGCCACACCGCCGTTAACATTGGTGTCTGTTACAAAATCAGCTATGGCTTTTACTTCGTCTGGAGCATTTCCCATCGCCACACCAATTCCAGCATCGCGAATCATTGACACATCATTGAAGTTGTCGCCAATTCCAAATACTTCTTTCATCGATAAACCGAGTGTTTTCGCATAGTGAGCAACTGCGATGCCTTTTTGTGCATCCTTATGATTGATTTCTAAGTCCGTAATAAAGGCAGAAGTGACCACAAGATTTGGATGAACTTTTTCGATATGTTCACGGACTGGTTTGAAAAAAATCGGCCCGTCATCATGAGAGACGATAATCTTGAACACCTTAATCTCTGGAATCGATAGGACTTCTTCGGCAGTCGTCACATCGGTTGCCTCTAGAAGGATTTTTAGCTGTCTGATTTCCTCTTTCAATTGTTCAGGTGATAGATTATTTCTTTCAGCCTTTTTTCGTTCAATCACTTTGTTGATAAAGAGAGCATAGTTTTTTCTAAAGTTTCCTTCAGAAGTCACGAGCTGCCAGTCTAAGTCAATCGAATCGAAGTAGTCTAATAGCGTATAGACGGTATCATGTGGAATCGTTACTTCCCAAATAATCTCATGGTTCTTATCGAAAATTTGTGCCCCATTCATGGCAATGACAGGAAGATGTAATTCTGCTTGTTCGAGCGCAAAATTGGCTTGAAGATAATCGCGTCCAGTACAAACGATGAAGTGTTTCCCTTGTTTTTGGACTTTTCGAATCGCTTGAATATTGTTTTTATGAATCTCCACATGGTTAGTGAGAAGAGTACCGTCCATGTCCGATGCAAATAATTTAATCATAGGGCAAACCCTCTATTTCATTTCTTTAAGATGTGTTTGCAATGTTTGAATTTTATCTTGAATCCGTCTGAAGCGTGGTTTATTTTCCAGTTGGAATCTTGTGACTTCTTCTTGAATAGAATTCACAACTTCCATTGTTTGTGGAACAATCACTTCTTGGATTTCTTTAATGCCTCTTTCAAGAGTGGCTTTACCAGTACTGATGACTGTCACGTCCTGTGTCACTTCTTGAATTTGTTTGGATAGAATTTCGCGGTTTTCCTTTCCGCTTCTTGGATTGTTTAGTAGGGCAACGGCACCACCGATAACACTACCGAAAATAAAACCTTTTAGAAATTTACTCATTGATTATGCCTCCATTTGTTCGCGAATTGATTGCGCGATTTCTGCTAATACTTCTGAACTTGGATTTGTTGGGTGCCATTTTAATCCAAAACCATCTTCTTTTGTATAACGTGGAATAAGATGGATGTGAGAATGGAATACGCTTTGGTAGGCCAACTCTCCATTATTACTTAAAATGTTTAACCCTTTGATTTCAGGATTTGACGCTTGTACTGCGCGAGCAATTTTAGGAATGCGAGCAAATACTGCGCTTGCTAGATCTTCGTCATATTCGAAGATATTGGCTACGTGTTTTTTTGGAACAACCAGTGTGTGTCCAGGTGTTACTTGCGAGATATCGAGAAACGCAAGTACTACGTCATCTTCATACACGATATGTGCTGGAATTTCTTTATGAATAATTTTGTCAAAAATGCAATCTGTCATGGTGTTTCCTCCTTGAGTTCGTACCTCTATGGTATCAAAAAATGCTGTAAAATGAAAGGCTTTCAGGACGGAGAGCTGTTATTTAGTTCTTAGAGGTGAAATTGTTCGAGGGTTCTATACTTGAATAAGAAAAGTGCACTTATTCCGCGTCCTTTCACACTTTTTTGGCTTTATGGTATAATAAGGAGAATAGTTAGATAGGAGAATTTATATGACACTACAATTAAACAAAGTGACTGCAGGATATACGAAAGTTCCTGTCATTACGGATATTACTTTTGATGTGAATCCAGGAGAAATTTGTGGACTTATCGGGCTGAATGGTGCCGGAAAGAGTACAACGATTAAAACGATTATTGGGCAACTGACCCCTTTTAGCGGAAGAGTGGAAGTGGAGCAATTAAGCATCCTCGAAAACCAACGTGGCTACCGTCAATCGATTGCGGTCATTCCAGAAAGCCCAGTTCTCTATGAAGAATTGACGTTTAGAGAGCACATTGAATTTGTGGCTCGTTCGTATCATCAAATGAACGAAGAAACAATGAAGCATGCAATGGAGCTTGTGGAAGCATTCCGTTTAACGAAGCAATTAGACTGGTTCCCAGCGTATTTCTCAAAAGGGATGAAGCAAAAAGTATTAATCGTCTGTGCGTTAATGCTAGATGTACCCGTCTATGTGGTCGATGAACCATTCTTAGGGCTAGACCCACTTGGGATTCGTACTTTACTTCAAGTCTTAAAAGAGAAGAAAGAAAAGGGTGCAGCGATTTTAATGTCCACGCACGTATTGGATACTGCTGAGAAGTATTGCGATCGTTTCATCGTGTTACACGAAGGGAAAGTGATTGCGCAAGGCGATATCGAAGGCTTACGCGCCACTTCGAATATTGAAGAATCTTCTTTAGAGGAAATCTACTTTGCATTAACGACAGGGGACGATGCCCATGAATAGTGCAGAGCTTTTTGAGACTCGAGTAAGAAAATATCAAAAGAAAAGCATGAAATATATGCGTTATGTACTGAATGACCATTTCTTGATTGTCTTATTTTTCTTATTTGGCTTTATCATGGTGCAATATTCGAGTTGGATTCAAACGATTCGTGTGTTGGAATTACCATTGTTAGGATTGCTTGGAGTTTTACTAGCAAGTGTTCCATTCTTCGGCGGTGTCGCAACATTACTCGAACCAGCTGATGGGATCTTTTTATCGGTAGTAGGACAAGACTTTAAGGCGTATTTACAAAAAGCCATTCGTCGAAGTTGGGCGCTTCCGCTACTCGTAATGTTAGCTTCAACTGGAATTGTCTTTCCAATTTTGGCACAAGCCTTTGGAACGAATATGAGTATGTTCGTTAAATTATTCCTATTACAAGTGTTCTTTAAAGACTTATTATTCCGTTGTACAAAATACGCTTACCGTGGAGTCTTTCATTTTACATGGATGGAAAAACTGGGGATTTACATGATTGCAGCAGCGAATTTCTTCGGAATGTTTTTATGGATTTCTGAAGGTTGGTCAATGGTATTAGTCGTCATTCCAGTACTTCTAAGTATCTTTGTCGAACAATATTATGGAAAAGCTGCGTTCGTATACCAATTTGATAAAATGATTGAAATGGAATTAGAAAGACAACAACGGATTTACCGTTTATTTGCTTTATTTGTAGATGTGCCAATGGTGCATAAACCTCACGCACATCGTCGTAGTTATCTCGATGGCGTATTGAAGATGCTTGTTGGCAATCAACCTAGTGGGCATCGCTATTTAGTAAGTCGTACAGTCATTCGAACAAGCCAGTACATGAGTTTATTGTTGCAACTGGCAGTTGTGAGCTTTGTAGTAGCATTATTCTCCCAACCGTATTATTGGAACTTTATCGTAAACGCGATACTTGTGATGCTTTTAGGATTCCAACTGGTAGGAGTGATTCAAAGCGCGAATACACAAAATAGTCATTTTGCTTCTTTAGTTGATAGTAATACTCGACTTAAGGATGATTTATCGGTTCTCATGATGACGATGGTCGCATCCGGTGTCGTACTTGGGATTTCTTCTGCAATTGGCATGCGCGAATTAATTGGGTTAGTAGGAATTGTTTTCTATCCGATTTTCGGGATCTTATTCACACAATTTTATTTACGGTATCGATTCCTTAAGAAGAGAAGAAAAATTTAAGTTTGTAGGTTAAAAGTAGCGCACAAACTTGACTCAAATGGCATAAAACCATAAAATAAAAGAATAGATTTATTAAAGGAAACAGAATTTGTCGTTAGGGATGGAATAGATGGAATATAACATGGACTCAGGATGGGATCTCCATCCAATTGGTGGGGACACCGGTCAAGCGTACATGGGAGTAAAAGACCATGAACGTGTATTTCTAAAGAGAAATGCTTCACCGTTTTTAGCGGTGCTATCGGGTGAAGGTATCACTCCTAAGTTAATATGGACCAAACGTGCGGGTAATGG
>CAUUUT010000011.1:0-27229 GCA_963548485.1 uncultured Streptococcus sp. | reverse complement strand
TAGTATACTTGCATCCACAAAAAAATACCACTAATGCAAGTGGAATTTACTGAAATTTTAAGTGTGCTTTAGTGCGTGCTCTTTATAACAGAAATGATTCCGCCTTTCCTAACGGATGTCTTCATAATCACTGTAACGTTGCACCGGTTCAAGTCCCTAGGTCTCTCACCTTCGAAGCTTCAAACTCGGAGTACGGGACAAGTCCCTACTCCGAGTAGTTCACATTCGATGCGTATCACGTTACTGTGATTATAGAATCCGTTAGTCTTTGCGGAATCATCTTTATGCAGCCACTTATTTTTTGCTTTCCACTTTGTTAGTAGTTTTTTGTACATGCCACTAAAAGAGGAAGCTTTCTTTCAATCTAGAAGAAGCTGTGCACTCACTCTCCACTTTATGAATTCACAAAAATGGAGCGAGACACTAACACACCATGGCACAGTTATTATCACGATTAAGAAGACTTCCTAATAGGAACTACCATACACGCTCCATTCCAACTAAGGCATCTTTATGATTGCACAAAAAAAGCTATTACGGAGTTCTGCACGGAATCTATAGTAGTGATAATAGCGAGTGTAATCGATGCGAAATAGGGACTCTAGGATTCATCCGTAGAGTCCCTTTGAGGCTCGATAGGTGATGAGACTACAGGCTCACACCGGTACAGCTATTGTCGCTACTATGAAGAGTTCCGTCAGAACAGAGTAATAGCGTTTCTATTTTTTATTTTCCGGTCCAATCATAGAGAGGCCGACACGACCTTTCTTAAGGTCAAGCTCCGTCACCCAAACCGTTACGATATCCCCGACGGCAACGACATCACTTGGATGTTTTACGAAGCCTTTTTTCAATTTCGAAATATGCACAAGTCCGTCTTGTTTCACACCGATATCCACGAACGCACCGAAATCGACTACGTTACGAACCGTTCCTTCGAGTTCCATTCCCACTTGTAAGTCTTCCATCTTCAAGACATCGCTACGTAAGATTGGTCCTGCGACTTCTTCACGTGGGTCACGTCCTGGTTTCAACAATCCATCCAGCACTAATTCCAGCGTTTCTTGTCCGATACCAAATTCTTCTTTCAACTCTTTCGTATTCAGTCCTTTAAGGGCTTCTTCCAATTCTGGTGAACCCAGCGCTAATTTTTCAGCATTGGCTTTTTTCAAAATGGCTTTAGCAACATCATAAGACTCTGGGTGAATGTCAGTACCGTCAAATGGATTCGTTCCATCAATGATTCGTAAGAAACCAACGGCTTGCTCGTAAGCTTTTGGTCCTAAGCGAGGAACTTTCTTCAATTGAGTACGGTTTGTGAACTTCCCGTTTTCATCACGGAAAGCAACTACGTTAGCTGCTGTTGTTTTCGTTAATCCGGCAATGTGCTCTAAGAGAGCGGCACTCGCCGTATTCACGTTTACCCCAACTTTGTTCACGGCTGTTTCAACAACAAAGTCTAACTGCTCATCTAATTGTTTTTCTGGCACATCGTGTTGATATTGTCCAACTCCAACAGCTTTTGGATCGATTTTAACCAATTCGGCTAATGGGTCTTGCAAGCGACGTGCGATGCTAACTGCGGAACGCTCTTCGACTTGGTAATCTGGAAATTCCTGACGTGCAATATCGCTAGCAGAATACACAGAGGCACCTGCTTCACTGACGATGGTGTACACCACTTTACGAGGGATTTGTCGCAATTGTTCTGCCACGAATTGTTCAGACTCACGGCTAGCCGTTCCGTTCCCAATCGCCACAAGCGTTACGCCATATTGTTCCACGATGCGACGGAATTGTCCGCCTGCTTGAGCACGTTTGGCTTCTGAAGCTCCTACGTGAGGGTAAATGACAGACTTTCCTAGCACTTTCCCTGTTTCATCGATAACCGCTAATTTACATCCTGTACGGTACGCAGGGTCGAGCCCTAGAATCACTTGCCCTTTCATTGGCGCTTGTAATAATAAGTTCTTCAAGTTCTCCCCGAAAATCGCAATCGCTTGTGTTTGCGCCTTTTCACTTAATTCATTACGGATTTCGCGTTCAATCGCTGGTCCGATGAATCGTTTGTAGCTTTCTTCAATCGCGCCTTCGACAATCGGTGCAGATGGTGAAGAAGGATTTTTGATTTTCTCTTCTTTAATCTTTGTAAGAGGATTTGTCACATCGACTTCAATCGTCACACGCACGACATCTTCTTTTTCTGCACGGTTTAAGGCAAGCACACGGTGAGGAACGATGGATTTCACAGGCTCTTCGTAGTCATAGTACATCTCGTAAACTTTCTTCTCGTCGAGCTCTTCTTTCTTCACAACAGACTTCACGATACCGTTCTTTTGCGTAAATTGACGTAATTGTTTACGGTATTTTGCTTCATCGGAAATCCATTCAGCAATAATTTCTACAGCGCCGTTAATGGCATCTTCGACCGTTAGAATCGCTTTTTCTTCATTAATAAACGTTGCCGCTTTTTCTTCTACAGAATCCTTCGTCGTCATGAGTAACCATAATGCAAACGGCTCTAGTCCTGCCTCTTTAGCAATCGTTGCCTTCGTGCGGCGTTTTTGTTTATACGGACGATAAATATCTTCCAATGCCGTTAAAGTGGTCGCCTTACTTAAAGCAGCCGTAATCTCAGGCGTGAGTTTGCCTTGTTCGTCAATGAGACGGCTAATTTCTTCTTTCCGTTTTTCGAAGTTTTCCAAATAACGTTGGCGCTCTTCGATTTCACGGATTTGCACCTCATCTAAAGAACCGGTTTGGTCTTTACGATAACGCGCAATAAACGGTACGGTATTGCCATCTTGTAAAAGACTTAATACTGTATCGATTTGTTTTGGTTTATATTGAGTGAGTTCTGCCTTCACAAGCGCTACGGAACGCTCGTAAGCAGTGATTTCAGTTGTTTGTTCTGTCATAGTCAACTCCCTTTCTGTCTCCTCTATCCTATCATGAAATAAAAGGAAAAGCACCTAAGCAAAAATACTTAGGTGCCCTATTACGGCTAAAGTTCAATAAAATTGTTCAATATCAGCTGATTTTTACTCTTATAGAAGAGCTAAGATAATGAAGTTAAGGATGAATAATCCTGTAGCGACCCATAAAATTGGGTGAATGTCTTTTGCTTTACCAGTAATAACTTTCACTAAGCAATAGAAGATGAATCCTGCTGCGATTCCGTAAGAGATACTGTAGCAAAGTGCCATGAAGATGCCGGCAAAGAACGCTGGAATGGCTTCGTCCAATTCGTCCCATTTCACATCAGCGAATGAAGAAAGCATCATCACCCCAACGATAATTAACGCTGGTGCTGTCGCTTCTGCAGGAACGATTCCCACGAATGGTGCTAATAGAGTAGATAATAGGAAGAGCCCTGCCGTCACGACTGCTGTTAAACCAGTACGTCCACCCGCACCGATTCCGGCTGCACTTTCAACATAAGTTGTAGTATTAGAAGTTCCAAAGATAGCCCCGATAGAAGTACCGATGGCATCTGCGAATAAGGCTTTGTCCATTTTAGAAGAGAACCCAGATCCGTTTTCAAGTTGACGTTCGTCCTCTTCAGAGAAGATACCTGTTTTACGACCTGTACCGATGAATGTTCCAAGTGTGTCAAATGTATCCGATAAGCTGAATGCGAAAATCGTCATTAATACTAAAGGTAAGCGAGAAGGGTCAGAGAAGAGTTTCACGATTCCTTCTGAACCAAAGGCAGCCATGAATGTGGTACCTAAGTCATTGAACGCTGCTCCAAGAGAGTTGCTTTCAAAGCTTACTTTTGATAAATCGACAACGCCCATTGGAATCGCTAAAAGTGTTGTTAAAATAATTCCAAGCAAGATAGCTCCACGAACTTTTTTCAATAATAAGACTACAGTAATCACTAACCCAATCACTGCAAGGAGTGCTCCTGGAGACGTGAAGTTGACAAGTGATGGAACGATTCCACCATTTGAATTCACGCTGAACACGCCGCCTTTGTACGCTTCTGTAGCGACATTATACGCAGCACCGTTGACTTGAGTGATCGTTTTTGAATCAGAAAGGAATTCTAATAGGTTGGCATTTTTTAAACCGATATACGCGATGAAAATCCCAATTCCGCCCCCAATGGCATGTTGCATACTGACCGGAATGGCTTTAATAATCATCTTACGAACTTTTGTTACAGTAATGAAAATATTGAGTAAACCACAAATAAATACCATTGCTAACGCTTCTTGCCAAGTGAATCCAAGGCCGAATACAACTGTAAATGTAAAGAACGCGTTTAACCCCATCCCTGGTGCTAATGCGTAAGGAACGTTTGCGAAAAGACCCATCACTAATGTGCTGACAACTGTTGCAATAATCGTTGATAAGAAGACTGCTTGGAATGGCATCCCTGTCTTACTAAGAATGTTCGGATTGACAAAAATGATGTATGACATCGCGAAGAATGTCGTTAACCCAGCCAAAAACTCCGTTGAAACGTTTGTGCCGTTCTCTTTCAGTTTAAAAAACTTATCCATTGGAATGATAACTCCTTTTTATTGGTTTATTTGATGACTTAAGTATACTAGAACTATTTTTCTTTTACAATAAAAAATACGTACATTTTAACTCTTAAAATTATTTTCGTTCGTTATATCAAGTTTTATTTTAATCCTAATTTATTAAACGAGCGATTTTCACTTAATAAACACGAATATTAACGACAAAAAAAGAAGTGGCGTTCGCCACTCTTTTTTCTTTTAGTTATTCTTTTATTAATTTAATTCCTTTATGCCCTTTTTCCACCGGTGTCATAAAGTCATGATAATCCCCAGGTTCATCCTCTTCTAGCCCTGCTTCTGTGAGCCCTACATAATAAGACCCTTTGACTTCACTTGCATTTGAAGCAAAGAATCCTTCTCTCAAGTATTTTTCAACTCTTACATTTAGATACTCCATGGACTCTTTAGCAAGTTCTTGTACCTCAAATCTTACAACCAACTGCGTTTTGTCTTTTCTATACTTGTCTTCGTCGTATTTCCCAAAGGAGTAGCTGACTGGCGAAGGCGTTGGACTCTTGTATTCCGCGAAATCTACTGCATTGAATTGTTCTTGTAAGTCTTTAATCTTTTCGTCTATCTTTTTCAATTTTTCTCGGACTTCCTTAGATTTTCCCTCCCACGATACTTTAATACCTTCCTTTCTCAACGCCGCTAATTGAACTTCCAACTTTTCTCGGAGTTGTTGTTTATGGCGATAGAAATTGCGTTCAAATTGTTTTTGGGCTAGTTCTAAAATTTGTTTTTCATTCTTCCCTCCTAAATCCCCAAAGTCCAAATCCAATCCTGTATAGGCAAGCACGTTTCCTTTTCCATCAAAATGATAGACCGCCGTCACCGTGTTATGTGGATCTAACTCTGTTTTCTCTCCGTGATGCACATCCATCCAAATCCTATCCGTTTGCAACGCATGTGGTATAGGGATTTTTTCCTGTCCTCCACAGGAAGCAAGCATAACTGCTACGACCGACAGCAACGCTAGTTTTATCCATGTCTTCATCGTTCTTCCTCCAACGTTCGAACTTTCACTTTTATTATACTACACACCACTATAATTCGCTCCTATTCCAAACAAAAACGCCAGAGCACATTGTACTCTGACGTCGAAAGGGATTATTTATCTGAATTCCACACTGGGAAGTATTGTCCTGGTGCGATTTCATCCATTTTTTTCGCTACATCGTCTGCTTGATATAATTCAACAATCTTTTTGTATGTTGGATTTTCAGCATCTGCTGCTTTAACAACGATGATGTTGTAACGATCTTTAGGAATTGTATCTAAGTGGTTTGCATCTGAGAAGATGTTGTCTTCAATTTTCAAACCAGCATCTTGTGCCATAGAACCATTAATTGAAGCTGCGTCAACGTCTTGTAATAAACGTGGTGCTTGTGCTGATTCTGCTTCGATGATTTCTAAGTTACGAGGGTTGCTTGTGATGTCTGCTAATGAAGCTTTTGTTCCAACGCCTTCTTTTAATGTGATTAAGCCTTCTGTTTCTAATGCTACTAAAGCACGACCTTGAATCGCTACTTCTTTTGGTACTAATACTTTTGCATTTTCTGGTAAATCTTTTAATGATTTATATTTTGTTGAGAAATAATATAATGGCACGATAAATGTTGTTCCGATTTCTTTTAAATCAGTCCCTTTATCTTTATTCCATTGTGCTAAGTATGCACGGTGTTGGAATGCGTTCATTTGAACAGAACCTTCTTCAAGGGCTGTATTTGGTAATACGTAGTCGTTCATTTCTACAACTTCGATATTGATATTTTCTTTTTTCGCTTTTTCAGCTACGTAATCCCAGATTTCGTGTGATGCGCTACCTACTACGGCAACTTTAACTGTTTGCGCTGGTGCTTCAGTTGTTTTAGAAGCCTCGCTTGATTGTTGTGAACTTTGATTTCCGCACGCTGCTAATGTGAATGCTGCAACGGCTGTTAATAATACGTTTTTAATTTTCATATTGTTTTTCCTCCGATTTTATAAATTTGTTGTGTTAGTTGCGAATTAATTTGACACATTCCTCCATCCTGTCGAACACAATAAAAAAATCCTCTGCCCAAAATAGGACAAAGGACGACCATTTCAAAAATACCGTGTTACCACCTTTATTCGTTTATCCATCACTAGATAAACCTCACCCGATTCCACGCCTGTGCGTTGAAATCGTACCGCTATAACGGGCGCCCCGTACTTCCCTTACAATTGTTCAGAAAGTCCGCTCAATGGCCATCTTCCCCATTTCGTCACTACTTAGTTCCACCAACCCTAAGCTCTCTACTCAGTGTCTCGACGAGTACTCTCCATCTCATTGCGTTATGGATTCCATTATACGCCCATTCTTTTCGATGTCAACAAAACTCTTTTGTTTATAGACATTTGTTTTCGAAATGGAAACAAAACTGCTAAACTGACCCCAACACAAAGAAAACCTCCACACGAGAAGTTCGTGTAGAGGTTCAAACATTCTTATTTAGCAACAGTTGTTGTTGTTTCAGTATCAGCCGCTTGTAAGAAATTCTTTAAAGCATTTTGTAAGCTTTCGTCTGTGATTTTCACGTCCGCAGCTTTCACTAAATCAACCATTGTTTGATGTAAGTATGCAGAATCTTTCAATTTCGCATCTAACATTTCTTTTTCCATTTGTTCTTTCATTTCATCAAATGGTTTCTTCTCTTCTTTAGATACTAACTTAATGATGTGGTATCCGAATTGAGTTTGAACTGGAGTTTCAGTGATATCTCCGGCATTCTTCAAGTCGTAAGCTGCTGTTGAGAATTCAGGTACCATGTCTGAACGTTTGAATGGTCCAATTTGACCGCCTTTTGCAGCTGTACCAGTATCCGCAGAGTTTGCTTTTGCTAATTCCGCAAAGTCAGCGCCATCTTTTAATTGTTTAATTAAATCTTCAGCTTTTGCTTTTGCAGCTGCTTTTTCTTCATCAGATGCATCAGATTTAGCCGCAATTAAGATATGTTGAACTGTAATTTGTGGTTCCCACGCATCATAGTACGCTTTAATATCGTCTTCTGAGAAGTTCGCAGCTTTCTTCACTGCTTCTGTCATTAATTTGTTTAAGTAAAGTGTTTGACGATATGCGTCTACAGAAGTGATTCCGCTTTGTTGTAAAGCCGCTAATAATTTAGGTTCTCCACCATATTGAGCAACTAATTTAGCCACTTCTTCATCTGCAGCTGTTTTAAGAGATTTTGCATCCTCAATAGATCCTTCTAGTACTTTTGTTAATACTAAACGTTGTAGTGTTTGTTCCCCAACAGAATCTTTCATTGCTGTAACAAATTCATCTTTTGTAACGTTACCGTATTTAGTCGTTGCAACGTTTTCTGATGAGCCATTTGAGCATGCCGCTAATGCGAAAGTTGATGCAAGCGCTAATGCTCCTACGAATTTTTTCTTCATAAAATTCCCTCTCCAATCGGTTTTCTTTTTAGTCGATGTTATTAATATACCACAGTTTGATGCACTTGCCTATTTTTCTAGCCATCTCTTACTTTTTCTTAACTTTCTAAAATGCAAAAGAGCCAGGACGCATCGCCTGACTCCAAGTTAAGTTAAGTTTAGTTCAAAAAATAGTGTGATTATTGTAATACACGGATTGTGATTGTACGACGTCCGAAGTTGTAAACATCATTCAAGTTTACTAAGTGTACGTCAATTCGATTTCCGTAAATGGCACCGCCTGTATCTGCAGCACGGAAAATACCATATCCTGGAATCTCAACATATGATCCTAATGGAATAACGCTTGGGTCAACCGCAATTACGTTTGGTTCACTTACAAGGTTTGTTCCATCAGCTGTGTAGTTTGATAAACCAGCTTCGTTATATGAGTAAGCTGTTGCTTCAACTGTTAAGTAGTAACCACCTTGGTTTGAAGAAGCGGTAGCTGCTTGTGTTGTTTCAGTTGCTGGAGTCGCTTGGGCAGCTTGTGTTGTTTCAGTTGATTGTGCTGCTTGCGTTGTTTCTGCTGCTTGTGTAGTCGCTTGAGTCGTTTCAACTTCTTTTACTTCATTGTTGTTTTGAACACGGTATGAGTGTTGTTCTGTTCCGTTATCCACTGTCACTTCTTTTTGGTCAGCTGAGAAACGTAACACTGTCCCTGGGTAAATAAGGTTTGCATCTTGAATTTCGTTCACTTGAACTAATGTATCTAATGATGCACCAGTCGCTTCAGAAATGACTGATAATGTATCTCCCCATTTGATTGTGTACTCTTGTACACCTTTATCGTCTTTTTTTACATCTTGTTTTACTTGTTCTACAGTACGTGCTGTCCATTCTACTTCGTTGGCACTTGCTGTTGTTGCTGAAAATCCTGCAAAACTAAATAAAGCAAGTGATGCTGTCACCATCATGAATTGTTTCTTGATTGGTTTCATATTTTCCTTTCCGATTTCCAACTTTTTCTAAAGTCGAAAATCTCGTTCGCTTGGATTTTTTGGTTGCGAACTTAATTGATGCTAATAATTTTAGCACAGGAAAAACTTAAAATGTTGATTTTATGCGGTTTGTTAAGGTCACTTAATTTTTTTGACTTTTTCTGATGTTATTGTTACAAACACATGACAAGAACATATGTTTCTGTAATAGTTGACACCAGTCTGTAACACGTTCGTAGAATTTTCTTACATTCTCGGTCATACTTTCTTCATATATTACACTGTTTTTTGTTCCTTTTTGAGGTAAAAAGCTATCAATCCGCACCTTTTCATGCATTCAAGACATCAAAAAAGACCTCCCTATTCATCCTTAGGAAGGTCACTAAACATTCGTTAAGCCGTTTGATTTAATTCACTCATTTGAATCGTTTGATCGATATTTTCTTTCAACGCTTCAGGAAGATGGTGCGTTACCCATAGGACTGTCACACTCTTATCTTCTAAGATTGGTTTCAACACCTCAATGGTTGTCTTTTCATCTAAGTTGGAGCTAACTTCATCGAGTAAGAAGAGTTTTGGGTGTTTCATCAATCCACGTGCAAAAGCAATTCGTTGCAACTGCCCACCGGATAGATTTGAATCGCCATCGCCTAAGACCGTATCTAGTCCCTGTGGCAAGTTTCTTACGATAGAAGCGAGTCCCACTTTTTCTAAAGACGCCCAAACTTCTTCATCGGTATATGCTTCATTTAGCGTTACATTCTCACGAATCGTTGTCGCAAATACATGTGGTTTTTGAGCGATATAGACCATTTGGCGATACAACTCATTATAGGACTGTTTCTTCACATCGACTCCAGCAAGTTTCACTTCGCCTAAATACTCCGTTAATTTAGCAGCGATAATATTTAACAGTGTTGATTTCCCTGTTCCGCTCTCGCCAGTAATCGCATATTTTTGTCCTTCATTAAAGCCAAGAGACACATGATTTAAAATCACTTTTTCTCCGTAGTTAAACGAAACATCCTTCACTTCAATCAGAGTGCGTGGTGCCTCTTCTGGTGCTTCCTCTACAAGAACTGCTGGTTCTAATTGCTCATATTTGTTAAACAATGAGTCCGCACTCTTAATCGAACCAATCTTTTGACTAATATTTCCGAGCACGTTGAAGATGGTGCTACTTAGTGCCATTGCTGCTAGAATACTCCCAATACTCACTTCGCCAATATAAGCCAAGTATCCCGTTAAGATGAATACTGAAATTTGGCTAAAGACATTCCCAATACCACCACTAACGGCAACTTTGGCCATCGACTTACTAAAATCGCGATGCGTATCTCCTACTTCAACCGATTTTTCATGAATTTTTTCTTTTAAATACGCTAGCTTCCGAAAAACAAATAGGGTATCATATCCGCTCAATAAATCCGAAATGGATTTTGCGAATTTTTCATTGGCTTCTGACACTTTGATGGTTTTTTCTGTCAGTTCTGCTGAGAACAAAGCCGGCAACACGGCCATGATGACAATACAGATAGCCGCTAGTAAAACGATAGACCAATGATACATAAACAATGCTACCGCAGAAATGACCGCAGAAATAATTCCTCCAATGACTTCAAAGGTTGGATTAATCGCATTCCCTTTAATCTGCTCCAAATCACTTGTAAACCACGAGATGTACGTTTGACTATTCTTTTCATAGAAGCGACCATAAGACGTCGCTTCAATAGAATGACTAATACGGTCCCTTAACCATGTCGCTACCTTTTGATTAAAGTAGGCTTGATAGCGAATCAACATATATGTAAACAATAGATAAAATGCAAAAATAACAACTAAACAAATAGCCTTGTAAAAGAAATTATGAATATCCATGTTCACTAAAGTATCTAAAGTCTGCGCATTCACGATACTCGATACAAGCTCCGCCCCTGCAATAAGGGTGAGCAACGTAATCATGATGAACACTTCTTTTTTAAATTTCTGAAAAACAACCTTCATATATACTCGCTCCACTTCAAAATCTGACTATGCTCATAGTGTACCATTGTCTTAATCCAATGTATATAGGACTTTTGGCGGAAAACAAAAGAACTTTCCTTTTTTGCACAAAAAAAACCACACCTCTATTCCGAGGTGTGGTAGCTCTATTTCATTAGGCTTTTGTTTTCTCAGCGCGGTCACGTTTCATTTGGCTTGAACGTAATTGTCCGCAGGCTGCTTCGATATCATGTCCGAATTCTTTACGAACGACACAGTTGATATGGTTTTTCTTCAAGACATCGTAGAAAGCCACTACGCGTTCTTTTCCACTACGTTCGTATTGGTCATGTTCACGAACTTTGTTATAAGGAATTAAGTTGACGTATGACAGACGTTTCTTATCCGCAAGAAGGTCGGCCAATTGTTGCGCTTGTTCCACCGAATCATTCACGTGATCGAGCATGATGTACTCGAAGGTCACACGGCGATTGGTTTTAGCAATATATTCATTAATCGCATCCATCACCACTTCGATTGGATATTTACGGTTGATACGCATGATACGAGAACGTGTATCGTTATCTGGTGCATGAAGTGACAATGCAAGGTTGACTTGTAACCCTTCGTCTGCGAACTCGCGAATCTTTGGAGCCAAACCACTTGTAGATACCGTGATATGACGAGCCCCGATTCCAAGACCTTTATCAGAGTTGACCACTTTCAAGAATTTAATCACGTTATCATAGTTATCGAATGGTTCCCCAATCCCCATGACTACGATATGGCTAACACGGTCCCCAGGAGACACTTCGTCCAAAGTACGTTGCACATGCATAACTTGCGCTACGATTTCCCCAGCAACAAGGTCACGTTGTTTTGCGATAATTCCGCTGGCACAGAAGGTACATCCGATGTTACACCCTACTTGTGTGGTCACACAGATGGATAAGCCGTATTCCTGTGGCATTAATACCGTTTCGATTAAGAGGCCATCTGCTAATTCAAAAAGGAATTTACGTGTTCCGTCTGTTGATTGTTGTTTGATACGTTCGTTTAACACGGGGAATGTGAACTCTTCTTGCAACTCCTCAATCAGCGATTTTGGCAAGTTTGTCATTTCTTCAAAACTCGTCACACGTTTGCGGTAAAGCCAGTCCCATAATTGACCTGCTCTGAATTTCTTTTCGCCTTTTTCTTCAAACCAAGCTGTTAGCTCTTCTAGTGGCATGCCATAAATAATCGGTTTTCCTTCATATTGTCGAACCACTCGTCCAATTTTTCTAACCATATCTATTCCTCTTTCCTATACTTGAAATGCTCTAATGATTGTTTCTCTGTTTGCATGAGCGCTTAATAACACCGATAATTTCACACGAGCCTTTTGTCCACTAAGCCCTGTTGTGAAAATCACCCCTGCTTCGTGAAGCTGTTTGCCTCCACCAAGATAATTATATACATCGTAAGTCACACCGTTAAATGCACGCGATACAAGCACGACTGGAATCCCTTTATCTAAGCAACGTTGCAATCCAGGAAGTGCCATTGGTGGGAGATTCCCTGCTCCAAGAGCTTCGATGACTACTCCATTGGCGTCTGAATCGGCAATGGCATCAAATAACATGGAATCCATTCCAGCATATGCTTTTAATAAGTAGACCTTATCCAAGAGTTCTTTAATTGGATAATATTCATGATGTAAGAATTTTTGGAAGTAAATGACTTCACTCTTTGATACTAATCCAAGCGGTCCAAAGGTTGGTGTTTGGAAAGTCGCAACGTTTGTAGTATGTGTCTTTGTCACATATGTTGCCGCATGAACTTCATCATTCATCACGACAAGAACGCCTTTATCCACACTCTCTGGACTCGTTACTGTAATAATGGCACTGCGTAAGTTCGCTAACCCGTCCGCTCCAATTTCATTGCTGGAACGCATCGCTCCCGTTAAAACGATTGGGAATGTTCCATCTGTTGTTAACTCTAAAAAATACGCCGTTTCTTCTAATGTATCAGTTCCGTGAGTCACCACCGCTCCGTCAAAGCCTTCCTGTTGCGCTTGAACAATTCGCTTTTGAACTTCCCACATTTTTTCCTCAGTCATATGTGGAGACGGAAGGTTAAATAGATCCTCTACGACGACACTTGCGATTGGGGCAAAAATGGTGTCGGAGTTGGTTAATGGGTTTGTGCTTGTTGGGGTTACGTTACCGGTTGAGCGGTCTTCACTCATGGCTATCGTACCACCGGTGTTTATGACGATAATTTTCTTCATGGCGCTACTACTTTCTTTCATTTTCTCTTTACATAGGATACCACAAAATAGCAAATGCATACCATAAAATACGCAAAAAAAGATGATACCTTCGAATCCTTGCGGATTATTTTTATAATCGCTGTTACAGGGCACCGGTGCAAGCCTTGGTCTTGCACCTTCGAAGCTTCAAACGCGGAGTACGGGACAAGCCCTACTCCGCGTAAGCACAGTGGTCGAATGGGATGAGCTTCGCTGTATCTATCTTGCTCATCCCTATTCAACTTTGTGGGGGAAAGAAAACGAAATCCCCTAAATACATTAATGTATTTAGGAGATTTCTGTCTTTCTCCCTCTTCTCCGATGCGATTCCCTGTTACTGCGATTATAAAATCCGCAGATTTCTTCGGTATCACTTTTTGTGCATTTTGTTCAAATCCCTTATAAAAAAAATGAAAAAAAGTGTTGTGCCACTCATTTTGATTTAACCCCTGCTGGGTGTTAGAAAGTACATCCTAGCGGGCTTTCTGAAGGTTTTTGGTGATTTGAGATAAGGCATCACTGAAAAAATTTTTTTGATTTTCTCGGAATTTTTAACACGTTTCCGAATTTTAGCGACAGAGTAAAAACGAGGTTGTGGAATAGACCGCTAAAAACCGCATCATTTCAACGTTTATATTTTACTTTTAATTTTAAAATTTGAAATGTAACATATATGCTACATTTTTATTTTTTGCAAAAGAAAAGCACCACTACATTACTAGCGGTGCTATCTAAACATGATTATTATTCATAAATCTTTAGTACTTTTCCCCTGCTGATGCGTGGAGGCTGATTCATTTTTATCCCTTTCATGGATGGAATACTATCTGACTTATCAAGACCAAAATCAATATGAATAAAAGTATCAGGACTATTATTAAATTTTCCTGTTACTGACAGATTATACTCCACAATTGCTACTCCATTGCCAACCTGCCCAACTCTTAACGTATCCCAATCAAATTGCACAGATTCCACTTTAGGATATACCGAAAAAATTAGATTTAATGATAAAGATGATTCATGTTGACATCAAATAGGCTAATATTTTATACAAAAATATTTAATAATACTTATAGAAGGAGTATTGTTCTAACTAAAATTTATTATTTATATCTTTTCAATGTTTTATTTTCAATATTATAAATTTCGTCTGCACAATTTTTTACAAATTCCATATCATGAGAAACAAAAATCACCAACCCTGGATAATTTTTTATTAACACCTCTAGCGCTCGTATGCTAATCATATCAAGTGAATTTGTAGGTTCATCTAATATTACAACATTGGCATCTTTAATGAATACTTTTAATAATTCTATTCTAGTTCTCTGCCCACCACTTAATTTATTTATTGGTACATTCAATAATGAAGCCTCTATCCCAATATCTCTCAATAAATTTATAATATCTTGTCTTAAAAAATTAGAATCTTCTTGTAAATAACTTATAAGATTTTTTGTACTTACAACATCAAAATAATATTGTTTGAAAACTGAAAATTTAATCATTTTAGAAAGTATAATATTTTGATTATTACCTAGTATATTCTTTATTAATGTAGACTTACCCGATCCATTTTTCCCTGTAATTGCAATTTTTAATTTGTTTGCAAATTGAAAACTAACATTATTTAATAATTGTTTATCTTCATAATAGAGATTTAGCATTTCAGCGCGTATAGGATATTTATTATGTAATTCTCTAAAATTACCTTCAGGAAAATGTATTGTTTGAACAATAGGTATATCATTAATCTCATCCATACTATCTAAACGCTTTTCAACATTCTTTATTGTCCGATCAATTCGCTTAACAGCTGTACTTTTATCTTTAGTTGCTGCTAATCGACTAGGTTTTTCAAATGATTTTTTATTTTTATTTTTTTCTAGTCGCAATCGTTGCTCTTTATTATTTAAAATAACCGTTTCTAAATGTTTCTTTTCTCTAATATATTGTTCCTTTTCATATTGTTGCTTTAACAGATTAAGTTCTTTTTGCTTTTCATAATCTTCATAGTTACCAATATATTCTCTGATTTTTTTATTCTCAATATCCCATATTTTAGTTACAACATTTTTTAAAAAATATCGATCATGACTAGCTATAATAATGACACTATTTTTATAAGATTTAATCGTTTTAATTAAGCTCTCCCTTGTCTGAATATCCATAAAATTAGTTGGTTCATCTAATAATAAGCATCCTTGTTTTGTACAAAGCAATTTATATATGTAATCTCTTTGCTGTTCACCCGCACTATAATGTGAATTTGTATAATTATTATTTAAAAACCAATTTTGATCAAATTTTTTACATAACATATTACAGATTATGTTACCTTTAGTAGATTTTGTATTACCGCAAATAATATTTAATAATGTTGTTTTACCTACACCATTATTACCAACTATCCCAATAACTTCTCCAATATGACCAATTAATTTATCCGCATGAAACAATGTTCTATCTCCAAAAGACATCTCAATATCAATTAATTTAATAACTTCTTTAGCCATAAAATAACCCACCCATTAAAATTCAATCTTACTTTTCAATAGTTTCCAAGTCAATTCTAGATAGTAAATAGGATACAATAAACACCATTACTATACCCACTATAAATAAATATAATATAGGATAAAAATAGTCTTTTAAAAATATTCCTCGTCTAATTAAGTCAAGTTGATAAGATAATGGATTAATAAAATTCAATATTTTTATAAAATGCGGAGCTGTATCAATAGAATAAAAAACAGGAGCAGAAAACGCTAATGGGGTTAAAATAAATGAAATTATATTATCTCTTATTTTATAATTCTTTATAATAACAGCTAGCATAACTCCAACTTGTGTCCAAAACATTAAAACTATCACACTAGATATAACCAAATAGAAAGTTTCGTAAATCATTAATGGCTCACCTAAAAAAAAATTCAAAATTAACAAAATAAATAATTGCAATAAAAAGCTGACAAAAGAATATGTACTCATCCCTATTTGATAATAAATTGTTCGAATACCGCTTAATCTTTTTAACGAAAACAATCCATATCTTTTATCTGTAACAACTCTATAAATCGTTTGTCCTGTTTGAGAAATAACTAAAATAGCTATTAATCCGCTAAATGCATACTCTATATAACTTATAGAATATGTGTAAAAATTAACATTACCTGCATTAGCTCCTAAGGATAATATTATAAAAATAAAATATAACACTGGCATTACAAGTTGGCTAACAACTCCCATTATATTTATTCTCAATACTTTTAACTCATATTGTATTAAAATTAATAATCCCCTAATTCCTAATTCGTTACTTTTAAAAAATTCCTTAGGTTCCATTTATCTCACCTTCCTATTCTCTACACAAAAAATGTTTCTTTTAAAGTCACTTTAATTTTTGTTATACTCTTAATTTTTACTTTTTTAAGTATATTTTTTAAAACTTCATCTATTGTTACTTCTTCATTATTAAATGAAATTTTAACCTTATTTGAAGAATAATGTTCCACTTTGACATTCATATTGTCAGTTTCTATAAAATCCCCATCATACTCTACATCATAATTTTCCATTTTTGAGTATTTATTTAAATATGCATCTAAACTATCATAAAACTTGACTTTTGAATTTTCTAAGAATAACACTGTATTTACATAATCTTCAATAAGATCCAATTCATGTGAAGATAGTATTACTATTTTTCCACATCTAACTTCTTCTTGTAAAAATTCCATTAATCTCACAGAATTATATATATCCAGACCTACTGTTGGTTCATCCAATATATAAATATCAGGTTTATGAACCATTGCCATCGCTACTTGTACTCTTTGTAATTGTCCCCCTGAAAGTTCTATCAATGAACTATCTTTTAATTCTAGAAGATTCATTAATTCCAAAACACTGTGCACTGCAGTCTCAATATTACAATTAGGTATATTACTTAACTTTGCTGCTAAATAAATATTATCTTTAACATTAGAATACCAATCTAAAACTTGCGTTTGCGGTGAATACCCAATTTGAGAAAAAAATACTTGTTTTTTTGAGTCGTCATTATTTATCAAAACGGTTCCTTTACTTGGAGCGATTATACCAACTAATAATTTACATAGTGTACTTTTCCCACTACCATTTGGACCAACCAATGCAATGAATTGTCCCGAATTAATTTCTAAATTAGCATCTATAATACCATGATGTTCACCGTAGTTTTTTGTAGTATTTTTTAAATTTATTTTCATAGTAAATCACCTATCTACTTCTATAAATTTTTTTATAAAAATCAAAATTTCTTTTTTATCTTTATTTAATAACTCAAAAATATTTATTTTAAAAAACTTTATCATCTCAATTTCTTCTTTTTCTTCAAAAAAGTTTAACTCTTTTTCATCTATATCATTAATATTTAGCTTTGAAATATTCTCAATAAGATTTAAATACTTGTCTGGATTATAGAGAAAATATATTAATTTTAACAACGCATAAATATCTTTTTTCTCTAAAGCAAATTCTTTAGCTGGATATATAAATCCAACTGACCCTTTACAATATCTATCAAATTTATAGTATTTATTTTTTTCATTAAAAAAGTATTCCACATCTATTATTCTTACATTTTCACTTTCATCTATAAGGATATTTCCTGCAGAAATATCAAAAAGCAAATAACCTAATTTATGAATATTAAAAACAGCGTCATAAAGTTGTAAAAGTATTTTAGATAAATTTTTTATATAGTTATCCCGACCATTTTTAATTATATAATCTATTGAATTTCCATCAATATATTCCTCTAAAATACAAAAATCATTATCTAAAATAAATGTATCTATAATCTTAACTATACTTTTTTCTCTATGTAAATCTTTCAACACATATGCTTCCCATGCAACCCTATCAAAAGAATCCACATTATCGTGCTCTAAATTCCCTAAAAATTTTCCTATTTTCAACACACAATACTTATTTAAATTACTATCAAAAACTTTTACAATATTAGATTTTCCACTAGAATATAAAATTTTTACTGGACATAAATTAGGAGGAAGTTCATTTATTCTTTTGATATTATGATAGGGTAAAATATTTTTACATTCCTGTGGCAAAAAAGAAACTCTTCTATCTTCTATTACATTTTTAGATAATGATCCATATCTATAAAAAATAGTGTTACTATTTAAAAATCTAAAATCAGAAGGTACAGAAGGTGATTTATAACTTTTTGTTATAAGATATAATTTATATATTTTATCTATAAAATCATTATAATCTTTTGGATATATTGTAAATGCTTTCCCTATTTGAGAATAACCATATCTACCGTAATTTAATAATGACAAATCAGATAACGAAGCAATCATTTTGAAACTTGTTTTTGTAGATACCAAAAAAGGAATAACTTTATTTCCAATTTCAATAATATTATCGTTACTACATGACACATGAATTTTATATCCTATATTGGGCAAGCTGTAAAAATTTTCAGAATACACCCAACAACCACTATTTCTATTATTCGGAATTAACTTAATTAGATTATCAAATTTTATTGAATTATACACAGAAACCATCTCCATAAATCTCTAAATTATTTAATCTAGCTAAAAGGAATAATCCTCTACCATAAAATTCAAGTATCTCCTTCTTATTTTTTATATTCTTCTTATTCAAAACTTCGGACAAACCTGTCATTCCATATCTATCCTTAAAGTTATATGATAAAATAACAAAATCATAAAACTGCTCCCAAAATTCAAGATTTTCAGTATTTGAAAATCTATTTAACAATTCCAATAGTTTATTTTCTACTTCTCTATTTACCATATTTCTCCCCCACATAATTCTCTATATTTTTAACTTTACTGATATCATTTTTTGATACAAAATAATTCTTTAAAAATAATTTCTAAAATGTTCATTTTTTCGTGATATGAAAATAACTCATGACTTCCATCTATTCTATAATATTTTATCTTTTCAGAATAATGTCTATCTACAAAATCATCCATTTGAAAAATAGGACAATGATAATCATTAATAGAATTAATCAATATTAGATCATTTTTTAACGAGTTTTTTTCAAATAATATAGGATTACGATTATCAATATTATTAATTCCAAAATAACAATCAATAATTTTATTAGCTATAGAATGTTGTCTTTGAAACTCAATATCAACAAAACCATTAATAGCTATAACTTTAAATAATTTAACTCGTGATTTAAATGACATCAAAATACCTAAATACGCACCGTAACTCTCACCAAATAGAATTATATTACCTTTTAATTTTTCTATCACTCTTTCAATAGACTTAAAATCTAATTCACCACCACGACTATATAATCCTTTTTCATAAAAATTTGAATAGCCTGAAGAACCAAAATAATTTAGTAATATAATTCTAATATTATATTTATTGATTTGTGAAATGAATAAATCATGCATAGGTAAATAATGAGCACATGGCCCTCCATGAAGAAATACAATAATATTATCCGATTCTATCTCGTTGTCATATAAAGGAATACCATCTATATATTTATGTACGAATTTTGTATGATACATAGTTTCTTTTTCCACCTTAGAAGATGGTAAAAAGATATATGACGGTTTAATAAAGCTACTTATTAAAAAAATATCCTCATTTTGAAGTGCCTGCCTTGAAATTATATAACCATAATCAGATAATACTAACTTATTATTCATATAGATAACAAATCTATCTTCATATTGTTTACATCTAGTTTGATGATTAAATATATTTTTATGCCTTGTCAAATTTTTATAAATTTTTTGTTTTACCTTAGATTCTAAATTTATAAACAATTGAAACTTATTTTTATGACTTCCTACCAAAATATGGTTATTTCCTTCTAAGTTTATCTTTACAATTAAATTAGATATAGTACTACATATTACAAACTTTTTCCGTGAAACATATAGTATCTTGTCTATGAAATCCGATACATTAGGTAAATACTTAATATCATTTGTCATAGGGTCAATTAAAACAATATTTCCCTTAGTTTGTATTAATATCAGTGAATTAATCCATTTTATTCTTAGAATAGGTATTGGAAACTTTTTTGAAAATAACACCTCATGTTCCTGTGAACATACAATTATCTCTTGTTCACTTTCTTTTTGAACAAATAAATATTTATTTCTATATCGATTAACTTCAAGCATAAAGGCTTCTTTATATAACATAATACACCTCAACTATAAGATAAAAGAGAGTTAAAAACTCTCTTTTATAAGTATTTCATCTATAAAAATTATTTTTTTAACAACATTTAAAACTTAATGTTATATTGTACAGCGTTGTGAATGAAACCAAGGAGATGACATAGCTCCGGCAACTAATTCTTGATCAGCACCTAACGTTATTAAAGCGTTTACATTTTTACTGATTAAAGCATGTTTTTCTTCATTTGTTAATGAAAAATTAGATAAGTACACTTCTGGATCAGATAAAAACGAACTGATTGCACTAATGTCTCCCTGTAATAGGTTGATAACTTTATTTAATTCTGATGACATAGTTTTTCTCCTTTATTAATTATTTTTTTATAGATGAAATAACTTTTTAACAAACAAAATAACATCTTTCTCAATCAAGCATAAAAACTTCTTTTATATCTTTTCCTAAAACTTTGCTTATTTCATATGCAATTTTTATAGTAGGTATTTTAGTTTGATTTTCATACGCCATTATAGAGTGCCTTTTCAAACCTACCATTTTCGCCAATCGATGTTGAGATAACCCTAATGGTTTTCTAAATTCTGATATTCTATTATTCATTATAGCCTCCTTTTGGTTAATTATAAGTTACCATAAAAGATAAAAATAATCAACATACTAATATTATCGTGAACAGTTTTTCTCCTCTTTTTCCGCCTTCAACCAAAGCTCTCTCAACTTTATAGCATAGCATTCTCCGTTCTTAACTATATTGACGTTCTAATTTGTCATTTCTTCTTTTAATTCTATGATTTACGCACCGTTGTATTTAGTCTCCCTCGTGTTTTGACTGCAATAGTTTACTCCTTTTTCTCACTTTATATTACATATTGATGAATGAATTGAACTAAGTAATCAAGATTACAAACGAACACATCAAATTTTTTAAAAGATTCCGTAAACTGACTTCTTCTTTTCTTAGATTATAAATTTGGACTTTATCTCATAAGTTAATTTCATAAAAAAGCACCCCAAAAGTTAGATTTTCTGTCTAACTTTTGGGGTGCACTTCAATTTGATAATATTGTACCAAATCCAACTTGGAAGTGTTTTTATTTAATTCTCATTTACGGGGGTCAGTGCCATTGGCTACGGTTTGCGTTTTATTTGATTGTGTATTGACGTTGGTGGTCAACAACGGCTGTTAATGTAATTGGGCTGTTGTCCTCACGTGTGAAAGTTTGTTCACCGCTTGCGTCCACCACTTCTGTGAAGATTTCTTCGTATTCTTCTACTGTCAACATTTTGCGATTTTCTAGTAACGCTTTATGTTCTGCGATATGCAATTGGTTTTCGAACCCTTCGACTAATTCGCCGGCGAAGAATTCCCCAACGGCTCCTGATCCATAGCTGAAGAATCCGATGCGGTCTCCGGCTACTAAAACAGAACTGTTTTCTAATAATGAGATGAAGCTTAAGAATAATGAACCTGTGTAGATGTTTCCGACTTGGCGGTTATACACAGCTGCTTCTTGGTAACGCGCTGTGAAGCGTTCTTGTTCCTCTTCGCTCATTTCTTCTAGGAATGGCTTGAAGGCTTTCATTCCCATTTTTGTATATGGTAAATGGAAACAAATCGCGTCAAAGTCTGAGAACTGCGCATTTGTTTTTGCTTGATAGTCATTCCATACTTCTGCAAAGAAACGGATATATTGCTCGTTTGAGAATTTTCCATCCACCATTGGATACGCTTCGTAGTTTGGTCTCCAGAAGTCCATCACGTCATCTGTGAATAAGCTTGTTTCATTTTCTAAAACGAGTAAACGTGGGTCACTAGAAACAATCATTGCGACTGCTCCAGCCCCTTGTGTTGGTTCTCCTCCAGAGTTTAATCCGTATTTAGCAATGTCACTTGCGATGACTAATACTTTTGAAGTTGGATTTAAGGCAATATGACCTTTAGCTAATTGTAGGGCAGCTGTTGCTCCGTAGCAGGCATGTTTTAATTCTACGCTACGAACACGGTTTGATAATCCAAGCATGCGTTGCATATAAACGGCAGCAGATTTTGATTGATCGATTCCTGTTTCTGTCCCAAATAAAATCATATCAATAGATTCACGGTCTTTATCATCGATAATGGATAATGCAGCATTTGCGGCTAAAGTCACGATATCTTGAGTCACTGGTGCTACTGCCATTGTAGACTGGCCAATTCCAATCGTGTATTTAGCTGGCTCTACTCCACGTGCGGCTGCTAATGCTTCCATATCTAATGCAGTCGGTGGTACGAAGAAGCCAATCTTATCTATCCCTATATTCATTATTGTTCTCCTTTACGAATGAAGCTTCAAACACACAAATTGAGCTTCCTGTTCTTTCTTAGCACACACTATAGTAGCAAAAATTCGCCGTTAGGACAATTGAATTCACTAAAAGTTAGGGAATTTAAACAATTCTTTACTAATTATTTGTACTAAATTGATAGGTTTCTTATACGAAATCTTATAAAATAGAAACGAAATAGGAAATATAGACTGGAAAGGAATGAAAATATGAACGGAAATGATATCGTCATCGTGAGTGCGACACGTACTGCGATTGGTAAATTTGGCGGGCAATTTGCTACAACTTCCGCTATCGAACTCGGAACAACGGTCGCAAAAGCTGCCATCCAAAAAGCGAATCTTTCACCTGAACAAATTGATACAGTCATCTTTGGAAATGTGTTGCAAGCAGGCCTTGGACAAAATCCAGCTCGTCAAGTCGGACTTGGCGCTGGTCTTTCTCATGCAAGTACTGCCGTAACAATTAATGAAGTCTGTGGTTCTGGACTAAAAGCCATTATTTCAGCCGCACAAGCTATTCGACTAGGAGACGCTAAAATCGTCTTAGCCGGCGGTATGGAAAATATGAGTCTTGCGCCGCATTTATTACAACAACGCTTTGCTCCAAAAAACGGTCCTGTGACATTAGTAGACTCTTTATTCAATGATGGATTAACGGACGCCTACTCACAAGACGCGATGGGGATTACCGCAGAAAACATCGTTGAAAAATACGGTTTTACTCGTGAAGAACAAGACGCTTTCGCTGTGGCTTCTCAACAAAAAGCCGCTAAAGCGCAGGAAGCTGGGCGCTTTGCTAGCGAAATCACTCCTGTAGCGGTCTTCAATCGTAAAACAAAATCCGACGACTTCATTGCAACGGACGAATTTATCCGTCCAAACACGACACTGGAGAGTCTTGCCGGTCTCAAACCAGCCTTCAAAAAAGACGGAACAGTCACAGCCGGAAACGCCTCTGGAATTAATGACGGTGCCGCTTGTGTCATTATGACCACACGTGAATACGCAACAGAGCTTGGTCTTCCAATTCTTGCAACATTGAAAGGCTATGCCGAAGCCGGGGTCGATCCTTCGATTATGGGAATCGGACCTGTTCCTGCGATTCAAAAATTAGTAGCTCGTACACGAATTCCGCTTGACAAAGTGGATGTCTTTGAACTGAACGAAGCCTTTGCCGCACAAAGCATGGCGGTCATCAAAGACTTGAAGATTCCAACCGAGAAAGTAAATCCATTCGGTGGTGCCATTGCACTAGGCCATCCAATCGGTGCTTCTGGTACCCGTATTGTAGTTACACTGATTAATGCACTCACCCAACTCGATGGTAAAATCGGGGTCGCTTCCCTCTGTGTAGGCGGCGGTATGGGTGTTGCCATCGCAATTGAACGCGAACAAT
Organism: uncultured Streptococcus sp.; assembly: GCA_963548485.1. Taxonomy (GTDB): domain Bacteria; phylum Bacillota; class Bacilli; order Lactobacillales; family Aerococcaceae; genus Granulicatella. The sequence continues at coordinate 3,068 of CAUUUT010000011.1, read as the reverse complement.
AGTATAAACAAGAAGAGTTGCCCAAAATTCACTTATAAGTGAATTTCGGACAACTCTATTTTTATTTTTCTTCGTGTTTCTTTTGTTCGTGGCGCTGTTGGTAATAAGCGCGAATCTCTTCATTTTCTTCGGTCGCATGATAATGCATCTCAAAGCCATTCTTCTTCCAACTTAAAGTCGTCATGAGCTCCTCCCACGTTGGTAAGCGAACTTCCGGAATTTCAAACGGTACTATCTCAGACACATCGAACGAGTCTCTCCAAACTTGAAATCGGGTTGAAACGAGTAATAACGCAACACGTGTTAACAATTCACGTTTTTCTTCGTCCATCTCCCCTGCTGCCTTCAAGAACTCTTGCACATAATGCATAAATTGTCCGTATACATCATTCACTGTCTCAATTCCAACCGTAAATAGTAGTTCAAAGAACACATTCCAGAACAATTCAAGTTCTTCGTCGCTAACTGATTCTGTCCATTTCTTAAAAGTTTGGTCATTCAACAGACTATTTTTAGTTAATTTATCCACCTTAATAAACTGACCATCTTCAATACCCCAAGTCATGGCACTATGTTGCATCGCACCTACGGCATTACTTTTGACAATGACATATGGCACTTCTGACTCTAGCATTAAGCCAACAAGTGCATCTTGTGGAATATAACGCATCGCTAACGGTACTATATTTTGATATCCTTTTGTTTCAAGTACAGAACGGTACAATCCTGGAGAATCAAAGCAGAAAATATCAACAATGCGCAGTTGCACATCTTCTGCTTGAGTGGCCGCAGCGTAAAGCGCTAAGTTTCCACCCTTTGAATGTCCTGAGACCATTAAGTCCCCATCCCATAAACTGGCTTGTTTGGCTAAATACTCCTTGGCATCCGTTTGCGCCGCAACAAGTGGTGAATATATCATCAGGAAGTCTTCCTTCCAGCCAATCAGCGTATCATCTGTCCCTCTAAAAATAACAAGTCTGACACCAGGTTCTACCTCTACCGTAACGGCTGCGAATTGTTTGGTTGTATCTTTATCCCATTCGCTTACTACACCGAAGAATTTCATCGATTGGAAACGAGGTGCATCCGCAATGATTTGCGATACTTCATGGCGCTCTTCGGTCATCATCATTGGATTCTCGTCGAATAATTGTTTTTTATGTTCCTTCATATACTCGGCGATTTCTTTCACTGTGACAAAATTCTCACCATTTTCATCGCTTGGTACAACTTTTTCAAGTGGTAAATATTCTAATTCCGTCAATACTAAAGCGTCGATTTCAGAAAAAGCTCTTTCTTCAAACGAAACGTGCCCAAACTCTTTAATATAATCCAACATGTTTTTCATACGAAAATCCTCCGTTATTTTGAGTGAGTCCATTACTATTCTACTCTGTCATTATGGCACTTGCAACTCTTTTTCCTATGGGGCAAAAAGCCGTCATTTTCTATAGAATTCCCCTTTTTTTCGTGCTATACTACTGAAATGAAATTAAGGGGGTTGTTGTATGAAATTAGGATTTGATAGCGAGAAATACCTTGAAGAACAAAGTCAATACATTCTTCAACGAGTGAACGCTTATGACAAACTATACTTAGAGTTCGGAGGCAAATTAATCGGTGATTTCCACGCGATGCGCGTATTGCCAGGATTCGATCCAGACGGAAAAATCAAATTACTTCACCGCCTACGCGACCAAGCAGAGATTATTATCTGCGTGTACGCTGGTGATATCGAACAAAACAAAATCCGCGGTGACCTTGGAATCACATATGACCAAGATGTGCTTCGCCTAATGGACGACCTTCACTATTGGGACCTTAAAATCAATAGTGTCCTCATCACTCGTTACACAGGCCAACCTGCTGCAACGCAATTTAAAAACTCACTCGAACGTCGCGGCATTAAAGTGTATACGCACGGTTACACAGAAGGCTATCCGATGGACGTTGAAACCATTGTTAGTGACGCAGGATATGGCGCAAACGAATTTATCGAAACGACTCGCCCACTTGTCGTTGTAACAGCCCCTGGTGCCAACAGCGGAAAACTAGCCACATGCTTAAGCCAGCTTTATCACGAAACTAAACGTGGTCGTCGTGCCGGTTATTCTAAATTCGAAACATTCCCTGTGTGGAATTTACCATTAAACCACCCTGTGAACGTGGCCTACGAAGCAGCCACTGCAGACTTAGAAGATGTCAACATGATTGATACCTTCCACCTTGCCAAATACGGTGAAACAACGGTGAACTACAACCGAGACATCGAAGCCTTCCCACTTCTCCGTCGTATTTTGACGAAGATTTACGGCGACGCTCCAATCCCTTACAACTCTCCAACAGATATGGGCGTGAACCGTGTCGGATTTGCTATCACTGATGATGAAGTGGTTCGCGAAGCTTCCAGCCAAGAAATCATCCGCCGTTACTACGCAGGCCAATGCGACTATAAGCGCGGTATCGGAACACTTGAAGCAGCTCAACGTGGCAAATACATCATGGAAGAAAGTGGACTCTCTCCACTAGATCGCCCAGTCGTGAAAGCCGCTCTTGAAAAAGAAGCCGAAGCGAAAGTTCCAGTAGTAGCCTTACAACTTCCAACCGGCAAAATCATTACAGGAAAACAATCAGACACCATGACAGCCAGCGCAGCCTGCCTACTCAACTGCATTAAAGAATTAGCAGAAATTGGTGACTCCATCCATTTATTACCACCAGTGATTTTAAATGCGATTGGCCAACTTGGAAGCGACGTTCTAAAACACCAACGCCGCTCACTCGATAGTAAAGAAGTGCTCATCGCACTCAGCATCTCAGCAGTCACTAACCCTGCCGCAGAAGCTGCCAAAAATCAATTACAAAACTTGCGCCACTTACAAGCACACAGCACCGTTATCCTTCAAAAAGCCGACGAAGAAACCTTCCGAAGCCTAGGAGTAATGGCGACTTGCGAACCACAATTTGCTGGCACAAACCTTTACTACACAAACTAACCCCAAGCCCTCTCCAATGAAGTGCACCCCAAAAGTTAGACAGAAAATCTAACTTTTGGGGTGTTTTTATTA
>CAUUUT010000010.1:0-29163 GCA_963548485.1 uncultured Streptococcus sp. | reverse complement strand
TACCGTTCACTGGAACCCCAAGAAGCGTTTGGTTATATCCTTTTGCGACATAGTTAATTTCTTGCGCTGTCTTGAACCCTTCGTTTAACACTTCCACAGGATTTGTGAAGGCTTGTTTTTCCACCTTGTGAGTTCCCAAATGCTTGAAGAACTCCTCTGACACTTGTTTGAAGTGGTCGAAGTCCTCTTTACTTCCGACAAAAGTAGCCACTAATTGGTCTGTTGTTAAAATCGTTTCTAATACAGCTTTCAAGCGGTCGATAAACGCTTGAGGGTCTTCGTCAAAACCAGCGACCACATCGCAAATGAAGTCGTAATAGTCAATTCCTTCAAGCGATTGTAAGTATTTCGCACCTTCGTAGTAATAAGATTCTAAACGACGAAGGGCTGCCACGTGTGACCCATAGTTGAAGTTCATTTCAAGGTCTGCTTTCACATTGAGTAAGAGCTCTTTAATCTTCTCAACATCATCTAAGTTCGAGCGATGAACGATTTCTTCAATCAAGCTTAAGAGTTGTGGTTGGTATTCAGATAAGGCCTTACCGCTTACGGTGAATTTAGGATAGTAAATGTTGTCCGCTACCGATTCCGTGATGACCGTCGCGTTTGTACCGATGCCTCCTGTGTAGAAGTCGATTTCTGTACTGAGGGCTTCATCTGTGAAGTTTTCGGTTCCGACTTCCCCTAGTACTTCTGTTAAGAAGGCCACGACTGGAATGTCTTCTGTCTTCACGCCTGATAAATCGAAGTAATACTTCACGTAAGAAATGCCGGCTGTGAAGTCTTCATAGTGTAAGAAGGTTGGTTTGCCTTCCGATGCTTCCACGGTTAATGGCAGTGGCTTCACTTCGCGGTCGATATCTTCAATCGAGAGTTTTGGTAATTTCGCCAAATCCTCTTCCTTATCAGGAGTCGTTTGACGCTCGAGGAGTTGTTGCGTTTGTTCAACAAGAACTGCCACTTCTTCGTCTGATAACGAAGCTTTATAGGCCGCTAACTCTTCTTTCAACGCTGCATCTTTGCGGTCTCCTAATCCTGGTTCTGGCGCTAAAGTGATGACTGCCGCATGCGTATTGTCGAGTAACGTTGTTTGGATTAAACGTTCAAAATAGCCATTTGCCATTTCTTCTTGCATCTTATCTAACACGCATTGGTATTCAAACGTTGCGAATACATCCCCGCCGTATAACCAGCTTGTGAGGGAGTTCAATGAATACAAGATTCCTTTTGGAGTAGCTCCTTCCAGCGCTGTTAATTCTTTATAACGGAACGCTGCCTTATTAAGGGCTGCTTGAATCGCTTTTTGCGGAATCCCTTCAGCCACTAAACGTTTCAACTCGTTTTCAATAATCGACACGAATTGGTCTTTCGCTTCTGGATTCGTATCTTTTAAGACGATTTCAAAGATTGGTGAGTACGTCGCTGCTCCAAATCCACCAGACACATCTGAACCAAGGCCTGATTTCAAGAGAGCTTTCTTAATTGGAGCCGTGTTAGAACCAAGAAGGAGTTCATCTAATACGCCAAGCGCGATGAGTTCTTCAGAGTTGGTGCCCTTACCAGCGGCCCAAATGTACGCTAAGAGGGATTTGTTTTCAGTAGGCTCGTCTTTAGAAATCGAAAATTTCGCTTCTAATTCACGACGCTCACTAAATGGTGTTTGTTCCACAGATTCGAATTCGTAGTCTTTGGCTTCAAACGCATCGAAGTACTCTGTTAATTGACGAAACGCTTCGTCTAAGTCTAAGTTCCCATAAAGCGTCACACGCGCATTACTTGGGTGATAGTACTTGTCATGGAACGCCACGAACTCTTCTTGCGTTAACGAAGGAATCGATGAAGGCATCCCACCAGAAATATGTTTGTAGACGGTATCTGGGAATAACGTTGGTTCAAACAGACGGTATAATTCAGAGTCCGCTTGTGAGAACGCCCCACGCATTTCGTTATACACCACGCCTTTATAAATCAACTCATCCTCAGCGTTCTCAAGGTGATAGTGCCATCCTTCTTGCATTAAAATTTGTGGATCGTGCTTGAAGTTTGGATAGAATACCGCATCTAAGTACACAGACATCAAGTTGTTGAAGTCTTTTTGGTTACGAGACGATACTGGATAAACGGTCTTATCAGAGTACGTCATCGCATTTAAGAATGTATTCAGTGAGCCTTTTAATAACTCTACGAATGGCTCTTTGGATGGATATTTCTTCGAACCATTTAACACAGAGTGCTCGATAATATGCGCAATCCCGTTATCATTATACGGTGGCGTACGGAACGCAATATTGAACGCCTTATTATCATCTTCATTCTCAAGATATAAGACCTCTGCGCCAGTCTTATCATGTTTGTACAAATAACCTACAGAACGAATATCTGGTAAGTCTCTTTTTTCAACTAAAGAGTACCCTTTAAAATTCTTTGTCATAAAATTCCTCCTTCAAGGGTTTTCACCCATTCTACCACTTTTAGCGCAAAAAAAGAAGATAAGGGCTACTTCAACTATAAAATAAAAAACTCAAAATTCACTTATCACAGTGAATTTTGAGTTTTTGGCATGTTGAACTAAGAATCTTATAAAACTGGATATTATGATTTATTAGAATTATTAATTAAAATGTCTTCTCTTTCAGCTTTATCTCAATCTCATATCCGTTTTGTCGAGCTAATTCCACAAGCGTCATAATAGTTGGATTATGATGTCCTGCTTCTAATCTTGCTAAATAGGCTCTCTTTACATCTAACTTCTCAGCAAATTCTTCCTGTGTCAATTGATGATTTACCCGTAATTGAATCGTTCTCAGCGCTACTTTTAGAAGAGAAACTTCTCTAAGTAAGTCTTCTTCGAAATTAGGGTAAATCGATGAGAACTTCATGAACTTTCTTGTTAAATAAGAAGTCACTACCATCCACCCCTTCTTTAGTCCTTGATACAGGTATTTTCAAACAATGTCTCCCTTTATAATAGCATCCCCATTTTTCGAGCAATTCTGGCGTCACGCCTTCATCTTCTAATATTTTATAGACAGCCGCCAATTTAATCATCTCGCTGTATTCGAGCGTCTCTAAACGATCCACTTTCTTTTTATCAACCCTAAATTTCCTACCCATACCTATTACCTCCTATGACCTAAATGTAACATATAAGTTACGTAACTTATATGTTACATTTTGCTTTTTTCTAGTACTATTTTGCTGAAAATTGAACTAATTTATAACAACTCATTTCTATTATCCAGTAACATAATTTCCTCAAGATTTTCTTATACAAAAAAGAGTAGCCTTTGCTACTCTTTTTTGATAATATCGTAAGTTTCTATCAATACAAATAGTAATTTAATTATTATTTACGTTTGAATAAATCACCATATTCTTCTATTAATCTATCTAAGTTTTTTCCCTTTCTTAGATTTATAATAAATTTCTCTAAAATAACTTGCTGATACATTTTATCAGTTTTAAGAAAATTACTGATACTAGTAACACGTTGCTTTTCATATTCTGACTCATATAAATCATTGATATGAACAATCAAATCATAAAGAAGATCTTCAATTTTTTCATCAATATCGTCACCATGATAATTTGAAATGAAATATCCGTATTCGAATTGATCTAAATCATTTTCAATATTCTGATTTCTCACATCAAAATCTTGGTTTACAACACGATAAATGAACCCTATTAATGCGATAATGCACAACTTGGCATTGCTCAACACATTCATTTCTTCCACGCTTAATGCATTTTTTGAATAACCATCTTCAAATTTTTTAATAGATTCATCAACTCTTTGATTCAATTGAATCAAATCTACTAGGAAATCAATTTTGTGTGGATTTTTTCCATATTGCTGATAGAATATTCTGTTATAATGTGAGTTATTAGAAAATAGAGACCTTTTATTAGATCTCGCTGTCCCTGGTTTTTGAATAACAAACGAATAATATAATTGAGCTAAATCATCATTTTTTAATTTTTTATCTTTATATTTTTTAGGAGCCGAAATACCTCTTTTAATTTCTAAAAAGTAATCTCTTTCTAATAATAATTTTTGTAATGCAATCATTTCAGGGGAATTAGATTTTAGATCTCTAGGTTGAATTGGTTTTTGAGAATTTGTAGTCTCTGCAATTTCATTATAGAACCTCATTGTTTCTCTATTATTCAACTCTTCTGTACTTTTTACAATTTTACATAAAACATAAAAATCCTTTGAATTGTCTTTTAAGTTTTTAGAAATTAGTGTTGTGGTTTGTCCACCGTTCACAATCGAAAAATTATACATTTTTACAGTATTTCCATCAAATATATAATCCTGACATGCTATTGTAAGACCATTATTTTTAAACCAAAAATCGTCTTTTTCATAAAGAATAGTACTCTTTATAGCTTCATCAACATTTTTTGCCTTAACATATCTTCTGATATTTAAATTAAATAAGCCTGATGTTTCAAATCTATCAAAAGCATTTTTTAAACTTACAGCACTGATATTAAATACACTACCCTCATATTTATCTGATCTGTAGTTTAAAACATTCTTTGATTTATCAATATCAAAGCTGAATTCTGATACAACATTAAGTTCTTTTTGAAGGTCTTCAATTACTTTTTCAATATCACTAACATCATAAAAAATTAGATCTGAAAAAATATTCTTATCTCTAATTCTATCTCTTACTTTATTTTGATCAAAATTAGATAAAGAAGAAAAAATAACCTCAATGTTCCCCTCATTTTCTTCAGTAAGTCTATCTAAAACATTAAGAACTTTTTTCTTCATATCTCTACTAAATTCTGTCGTAGCACCATTATAAATAGCTTTAATTGTACTGATTATTTTTTCGATTTCTGCACACACAGAATTTACATCACAGTTTTCTGAATATTTATTTTGTCCAATAATTACTTTCCCATTATCATCATCAAAATAAACAAAATCAATTCCCCCATCTCTTGATCCATCTGTAATATTTTGATTTGTTAGATTATGCCAATTTTCTCTATAATCAATACTGTTGTAGCAGAATAAAGAACAAATTAAATAATCAAAAGCTCTTTCTTCAGTAATTTCATCTCCCCTAGAATCAGCTAATTCTATAATTTTATTAATTTCGGATTTAATATAACTCAAGTCTATCACCTTTCCCTTTAACCTTTATCACACAACAATGATTGCGCTTTCTAAATTATATATGATCTTAAAATAATTGTCACTATTATTTTTATAAATTCAATCAAATTTTATTCATTGTTATGAATTATTTTGATTCATTTCTTATTAAATTTTCCATTCTTCCTATAGGTGTGTCTTTATTCTAAAGCATCTTTACAATATACCCACTATTAAATTTTACATCATGAAAGAGACCTTGCTGATACCAGCAAGGTCTCTTTTCTTTCTATGCATTTTTTCCTGCACTCTCCCCTAATTCGTCCCCATACTCATGGTTTCTGGTAAGGTGCTGCCGCCGTCGATGACGATTTGGCTTCCTGTGAGGTAGCTGGCTTCGTCGCTTCCGAGGAAGGCGAAGAGTTCGCCGACTTCGAGTGGGTCTGCCAAGCGTTTCATTGGCACGCCTACTGCGATGTCTTGGATGGCACTTTCTGGGTTGTCTGGATTGGATTCAATGGCCATCTTCTCAACCATTGGTGTACGTGCATATCCAAGTTGAGAGCAGTTCACGCGAATATGGCGGTCTGCGTATTCAACGGCCAAGCATTTCGTTAAGCCAACGAGCGCTGCTTTTGTCATGGCGTAGGCTGCTTCTCCGGCATCAGCTACGATATCCCCTGTTACGGATGAGGCAATAACGATGCTACCACCGCCTTGTTCAAGCATATAAGGGATGACGGCTTGACAGCTATTCCATACACCCTTGATATTCACATCGATATGGAAGTCGCGCATCTCATCGCTCATCTCTTCAAATGGTGCCAAGCGACAAACCCCAGCGTTACAACAAGCCACATTCACTTCCCCGAAGGCGTCTTTTGCCTTCTTGGCTGCTTCTTTCATATGCTCTTTGTTTGAGACGTCTCCGATATAAGTGACAATTTGGGCGCCGTAGGTTTCTCTTAATTCTTTGGCCGTTTCTTCGACTTCTGGTAATAAGTCGACAAGGCACATCTTCGCGCCGTATTTAGCATAGACCGTTGCGATTCCCTTTCCGAGTCCAACGGCTGCTCCAGTGATAAGGGCTACTTTTCCTTCTAATTTTTTCATGGTGTTCTCTCCTTTAATATTCTTTTTCTCCATCAGGGGTTTCAATTGTTACTTTGACATGTTTCCAACGAATGAGGACCATCCATAACCAGATGCACACACCGACTCCCATGTACACGGCAAATGAAATCCAAGAACCGATTCCTTGTCCAAGTGTACAGAAGAATGCGATGGCAAGCATAATCACCATGGCCATAATTCTTAAGGCATTTCCACCTTTAACCGTATTTTTATTATTGACATACCACTCAGGATGCTTGTTGCGGATGCGGACTGCGGAAATCATGGTTAAAGCGTACGCGCAGGCACAACCGAACGACATCAAGTTGAAGAAGTCATTCATGAAGGTCGTCGCATTTTGCAACAGAATAAAGATTAAGCTAATCACAAGTAAGAAGATATTCGGTAAAATTGGTTGTTGGTGACGATTGAGTTTCGTAAAGGCTTGTGGAAGGAAGTTGTTCTTTCCCATTGAGTACAACATCCGTACCGTTGACATCCAGAATCCTAAGATGGATGCGAGCATTCCAAGTAAAATTGAAATGCAACCATAGATGAGTGGCCATACTTTCCATCCTAAGATTTTCTCCATGGCAATAATCGACATAAAGCCGTTTGACGCATCATTGGCTAGAAGATTATCGAAGGTATCTAACCCTGCCACGCAGAAGAAGAAAAACGTATAGATGATTCCACAAGTAAGAACAGAACCACAGATGGCTTTCTTCGTATTCGAGATTGGAAAGTCCCCTTCTTCCACCATTTGCGGAACGGTCTCAAAACCGAAGTACGGTGTAATAAGAAGCGCCATCCCGATAATCCAGCCCGGAATAATAAAGGTACTATCCACATTTGATTGGAATAGATTTGAAAAATTACTAATGTTCCAATGTCCGGACGTGAGTAAGAGGATGCCCGTGATAATCGTTGTTGTTATATTGGCGAATAGGAAGAACGCCTGTGCTTTTACAAGCATCTGCACATCCTGCAAGCTCAATACGAATACAAACAATAGAATCACGATGGCAATCATCATAATATTGTTGAAACTGAGGGCAAGCCCAAATGTTCGGCTAATAAAGGTGGCGATGGCCATTACTACAGCCGGTGGAACGGAAATCCAGGCGGCCATAATTAACCACGAGGCTAAGAACCCAGCGTGCTTATTAATGCCGACCGTATTGTAGATGAGTTCCCCACCAGCCGTTTTGAACAGTGGCGAGATTTCACTATAAACAAGCGCGATTGGGAGAATGGCCAGTGTCATCAGTGCAAAAGCTAAAAATGTACCTGGTCCACAATAATTATAAAAAACTGAATCCCAATAACTAACAAATGTGAAAATTGATCCTGTTGCGACGGTGTAAACAAATACGATTTTTAGACTTTTCTGTAATCCATTGCTATTTTCTTTGGTTGACACATAAATCCCTTCTTTATATTTTTATACAATTGGTAACGGCGCCTGTTACTGTTTGCACTTTAAGTGTACTCCTTTGCTCAATCGTTATCAAGGTAAAAATCCGTTATTTAACGTTTTCTTCTGGAAATATTCGTATTATGTGATTTTTTATACATTTGTACAGCACAAAAAAATCGCCTTCCAGAAGGCATTCCCTCCTGAAGGCGATGGTGTGTTGTTTTGTTATTCTTGCCCTTTGACTTGTGACGTTGCGACATCCTCACCAAACCACTTCTGGCTGATTTGTTGGAAGATGCCCTCTTGGTAGAGTTCCTTGAAGGCTTGGTTTAGCGCTTCGAGTAGCTTCCTGTCGGCAGGTCGTACTCCTACCGCAAAGGATTCACTCTCGAATCCTGAAGGAATGGTGTCATACTCATCGGCAATTCCTTCCGTCGTGAGGTAGTAGTCCGCGTATACACGGTCGATGAGTAAGGCGTCGATACGGTCATTCTTCAAGTCGATAATGGCCTCATTCACGCTTTGGTATTGGTCAGCGTCCCCGCCTTTGACACGGTTCTTCAACACTTCTGGATGTTCTTCAAAGTCCAACATCCCCGAAGACCCGTTTTGAGCGCCAAGGACTTTTCCGGTCATGTCTTCGCCCGAGTGAATACCACTCGTTTTCTTCACGACCAAGATTTGCGTATTTTGCATATAGGGAATCGTGAAGGCCACTTTCTCTCGGCGTTCATCTGTTGCGGAATACCCATTCCAGATGGCGTCAATCGTACCGTTTTCTAGCTCGGTCTCCTTCATGTCCCAGTCAATCGGTTGGAACTTCACCGTGATGCCCAGTTTCTTCGATACGTACTGGGCGAGTTCGATATCAAAGCCGGCATAGTTGCCATTCTTCTCCTCGAAGCCCATCGGAACGAAGGTATTATCGAAACCGACCGTGATGCTCTTTTGTTGTTGATATTTATCCCAGTTATCGACTTTCGGATTACTTGCGAGTTGCGTGCAGCCAGCAAGACTCATTACCGCCGCCCCTACAAGCGCCAAAAGCCCTAGGATTCCTTTTCGTTTCATCATAGCGGCCTCCTATTTCGGTTCGAACGTCAATAATTCGTCCGCGATGTTTTCCGCAAAGGTTAAATCGTGGGTGACGACGATTTGCGTCATTCCGAGTTCTTTGTTTTGGAGAATTAACTTCTCTACTTCTAAGCGAAGAGCTGGGTCAAGCGCTGACGTTGGTTCGTCATAGCCGATGATTTCAGGGTCAATCATCATTGCGCGTGCAAGGGCCACCCGTTGTTTTTGCCCTCCTGAGAGTGAATACGGGAAGTCGTCTTCATGACCTGCTAGCCCGAGTCTCTCTAATAGTGCGCGTGCCTTCGTATCGGCTTCAACTTGGGACATTCCGTTCATTTTCACGGGTGAAATCGTTAAGTTTTCTAATACGGATAAATGTGGGAATAATTGGAAGTCTTGGAACACAAATCCAAGCAATTGGCGCTTCGAGAGTTCATCGAGTGCGAGAGATTCGCCGTTATAGAACACTTCTCCAGAGTCAATTTTTTCCAACCCTGCTAACATGCGAAGTAAGGTCGTTTTCCCTCCTCCTGAAGGACCAACAATCGCCAAGACTTTCCCTTTGTGAATGGTTAAATTAAAGTTGGACAAGATTTGTTTATCACCAAAACGTTTACTAATATTGCGTAATTCTAACATCTCTTTGTCCTCCTATTTATAATAACTGAATTTCTTTTCAATACGTTTGGCCACAAGCGTCACAATCCCGATGACAATGAGGTAAATCGCTCCTGCTAGAAACATCGGAACAAGGCTTGCGTCGCGGTTCGCTGCGGTACGGCTCGCTAGAATCAGGTCTGAGATTCCAAGCGCATAGACAAGAGACGTATCTTTGACGAGGCTCATGATTTCATTGAAGACACTTGGCAACACAATCTTCGTCACTTGTGGAAGAACGATATAGCGAATCGTCGCTCCCGGCGTGAATTTCAACACTTTCGCCGCTTCATACTGCCCTTTTGGAATCGTATCGATCCCCCCGCGGAAAATCTCCGCAAAATACGCCGCATAGTTGAGCGTGAAGGCAATGAGCGCTGCTGGAAGGCGGTCTAGTCGAATGCCGACACTTGGCAAGACGTAATAAATAAAGATGAGTTGTAATAACAGAGGCGTCCCTCGCATCACCCAGATATAGATATGGATGAACCAGTTGAGCATCTTCCATTTGAGTTGCATCGCAAAGGCAATAAGAATGCCCAGCGGAATTGAAAAGAGTAAGACAAGCGCGAACACTTCTAATGTGGTCACTGCTCCATGTAATAAGCTTGGTAAAATTTCGAGTGAATACGACAAGTTAAGGACCTCCAACCTCTAAGAATAGTTACTAGTATATCATATTTCTGCCCTCAATTATAAATGATTTTTTTTAGCAAAAAAGAAGGAATCAAGCAGTAATCGCCTGATTCCTTTATTTGATATATAAATGGTGCTTCTATTAGCGAGATACGACTTGTTTAACAGAAGTCACAATTTGAGAAACAAGCGCTTCTTCACTCACGCCTGTTACTTCTTTGACAACTTCTTCAAGCGGTTTTTGTGCAAGGTTTGCTTGTAACTCAACAGATTGTTGATCGCTATCATCTTTGTAATCAAAGACATACGCAACAGTCTTCAATAGGTTGTCATATGAAAGGCCACGTTCACGTAATTCACGGATTGGACGGATGAAGCGTTCGTCATATCCTAATTTACGAATTGGTGTTCTTGCCACACGAGTAACGTCATCCACGATAAATGGATTTTCGAAACGACTGATAATAACTTTATGGTAGTCTTTTAAAGCTTGTTCGTCAAAGCCCCATTTAGCAATGAGAAGGCTTCTAATTTCTGCAAGAACAGCTTCTACATTTTCTTTTACGATTGGATTTTGAAGCGCTTCAAGTATTGTCTTCGAACCGTAGTGAGCACCCGTATACGCTGAAGTCGCATGGCCTGAGTTCACTGAGAATAATTTTCTTTCGATGAATGGTTCAAGGTCTTCTTCGTAATGCACTCCTTCTAATTGAAGGGATGGGTTCTTCATACGGCTTGTTTCAACGACCCATTCATTGAAAGGTTCCACTACCACAAAGAGTGGGTCTTCGTGTGTTTGTGCTGGAACGATACGGTCTACGGCTGCATTTGGGAAGCCAACGTATGTTTCCGCATAGGCAAGGCCTTCTTCACTTAAATATTTCTTGACTTCTTCGTATAAATATTGAGAACCGCCAATCATGTTTTCACATGCTAGAACATCAACAGGAGTTGTATTCCCACTGACACGACGTTTTTCAATTCCTTTTGCGATTAGTTCCGCAATGAATGGTAAAATATTTGGTCCGATGGCTGTTGTCACTAAGTCTGCATTAGCAACTGCTTCTACGACTTCTTCTGGATTCTTCGCATTATTAATTCCACGTACGTTTGATACGGCAATATGGCGTTGTCCTTCTTCAGCGATTTCGATTTCATATGCGCCACGTTCATTTAAGGCGTCAATGATTCTTTCGTTAACGTCGACGAATGTAATTGAAAAGTTATTTTCAAATAACAATTCTCCGATAAATCCACGGCCGATATTTCCTGCGCCAAAATGTACTGCATTTTTCATTGTTGATGTCCCCTTACTCTACATTATTTAATAAACGAATCACTTCTTCCACCGATTGTGCATCCGCTAATTTCACAACGTTATCCACATCTGCACAGAAGATTGAGATTTTTTGGATGATTTCTAAGTGCTCGTCTCCTAGTCCAGCAATTCCGAATAATACGGTCACGACTTTTGGATCTTCTTGCGTTCCGAAGTTCACTCCTGATGGAACTTGAACGATCGCAATTCCTGAAGAATTCACTTCTTTTTTAGCGGCATCTGTTCCATGAGGAATCGCAATGAAGTTCCCCATATAAACGGATAAGTCTGCATCTCTTTGAACCATTGCGTCCACATAGGCTTCATTGACATGACCTGCTTCAACAAGCAAGTGTCCACAGTAACGAATGGCTTCTTCTTTGTTTTCAAAAGCTTGATTCAATTTAATTAGTTTTTCTTGAAATTCCATGGTTAATTCTCCAATTTCTTAATTTTTTCGTTGAATATGGTATTCAATAAGTGGTAGATGATTTCTTGATTCCCGGTACGATAGATTTCTGTATAGAGATTATTTTCCAGGATAGACTGACTAATTGCCGTCATCAGATTTCTCACTTCATCACTTTCATCCAATTTCGTTAACATCACTAGAATTCGTTTGACCTGTTCTCTACCGTGTGTCATGGATTTGGCTTCAACAGGTTGTTCTAAGTCGATCACAACAAAGTGACTTTCTAAAACCGTATGCGACTGCGTATGCAGCAGTGCCAGGTTCGTATTCGGGATAGCAAGTGGACTCTCTTCAAAGCGTCTCAGTAACTTATCCGCCAAATAGTCTGCTCCATTCACCAGTTGTAAGCTCTGGATGAGTTGGAAGACGGTCTTCTCAAAGGTTGCTGCATTTTGAACATGCATCAATCGGAAGTTCTTTAGCAACTGACTCGAAGCTTGTAGGTACGCCTGTAAATCAAACGCAATCGTTTCAACAGGACGTTCCGTACGGCGAACTGTGATATTTTCTTGAACTCGTTGTAAGCACTCTTGTAATTCCAGAATTTCCTTTGCAGAAGGAAAGGCGGAAATGGTATCAAACTGGTATCCTACCACTGGCTTTGTCGACAGTGTGTAATCATAAGCTTGACAGTCAACTCCCTCGAGCTCACTACTAGAGACTACCTTGATTTGTCCTACGAATGGCGCAATACTTTGGATTTTTGTAATCAGTAAGTTCGTCATCAGTGGTCGTTCATCCGTCACGAGTAAGACGCGAATCGGATAGATATCCGGACTTCTTCTTAAACTTGAAGCAAAATGCAACGTAATGAGGGAATGTTCGTACTCACTGTTCAAGTAACTTGGGAAGATATCGCAAACAACGAGACTGACAATATCATTAAGATACGCATTCTTCTTGGTAACTAGAGACGCCACATGATAAGACGAGCCTTCTGGATATAAGACCGGTACGGCTAATGCCAGCTTTAGATGATGGAAGAGAAACGTAAAGAGGGCTTTATCACGAATAAAATCAATTTTCGTAAAGCGCGAAACGCTGTCGATTAATTGGCTGACGCTGTAATAGAACTCACTATCAAAGCGTTCGCGATAAAGAGGGACTTCCTGTCTCTTTAATACCGTTTCATCGATAATTTTGGCAAACGACACAATCTCTTGTAGATTATAAAATCGTGGTGACGCTTCATCACTAAGCTCCTTAAAGATCGTTTGCGAAATGGTGAGCGCATCTTTGGAGATGCCACTAACCGTTTTCGGGCTTAACCGATTATCCGCTAACGCTAATAAAAAGGTTAAGAACTCCTTGATTTTTGGATCTAATTTCCCAAGAGCGGTGGTTTGTCGTTCTAAGGCCTTTTTGCACATGCTAACTGTATTCTTCTCTAAATGACTAAATCCTTCCCATTGCCCGTTCGCAAATTCCTGTACAGAAATAGCATTAGACAGGACGATTGCTAACACTCTCCTCTTTTGCCAGTTATCTCCTTGAATCATATATCCTTTTTGGCGGTTGAGTGTCAGATTGAAATGCGCTAATCGCTTCTCAATTAATGCAATGTCCTGAATAATCGTTACATTTGAAACGAAGAGACGCTCTTGAAGTTCCTCATTCGTAATAGGGCTCTCTTCACTAAGTAAGAGATATGTGAGATGTAATAACCGATCTGTCGGAGTGCTGCTCATGGTGATGCTCTCACTCTCTAAGCGTTGTAAGTCTCCTTCTAGATAGTATTTTTTCCCCTCTTTAATCAGTTGGATTCCTAAAGGTTCCAAGCTAAGGGTTAAATCAGAGATAGTCCGATAAACCGTTCTCGTTGAAACCTTTAAGAGTTCCATCATTTCTTTTACGGAAAGTTTCCCGAGTTCCAGGAAGGCTTTAATCAATTGTTCTTCTCGATTTGTAAATAACATATCTTCATTATACTCTTTTATCGAGAAATCTTTTAATTATTTGTGCATGCGAGCAATTAATTTATCATACTCTGGTGTTGTCACAACACTATCGACTACTAATAATTGCGCATTTGGTGCAGCTGCTTGTACTTGTGATTGTTGTGCAATCGTTGTAACAACCATAATATTTTTAGCATTATGTTCTGTTAATTTTTCGAATGGAACTGTCACAACTGGAATCTTCACGTCATTTGCACGGAAGATCGATTGTAATGTTTCACGACCCATTGTTGCAGACCCTTCAGCTTTGTCATAGGCAAAGACAACTTCATCGACAAAGTTTAAGTCAACTGTTGCATCTTCTTGTGCTGGTGCAGCTGTTTCAGCAGGACGAACGGTTCCGTTTGTTAATTGTGCTACGATTTCATCGTATTTTGGTGATGTTAAGAAGTTATCAACAGCTACGTGAATCGCTCTTGGCGTACGTTGTGCAGCACGGTCTGCTAGTTCTTCTTGAGTGACAATTAATGTGTAATCTGTATCTTCAAGCGTTGAGATAGCTTGGTTTGTTACAGGAATATTTTCAAAACCTGCTTTTTGAATTTTATTACGAAGAAGTGAAGCACCCATTGCTGAGCTTCCCATTCCAGCATCACATGCAAAGATAATACGTTTTACTGAGTCAGTAGAGATTGTTGAAAATTCAGGTGAAGCAGCAACAGCTTGTCCTTTCGCTTGTGCCTTTGCTGCTGTAGTAGCGGCTTGAGCAGCTTCAAGTGATTCTTCTGAATTGTCGAGTTTTAAGATGAATGAACCTACTACAAATGATACAGCAGCAGCGACTAGTACACCGGCTAACACAACTAAGTGAGGCATAAATCCTTTAGGCGCCATTCCTAAGATTGCGATGATTGAACCTGGTGAAGCAGCTGAAGTTAATCCAGCTCCTAATAATTGGAATGTGAATGTACCAGATACACCACCTGCGATAACAGCAAGGAACATTGCTGGTTTCATCATTACGTATGGGAAGTAGATTTCATGAATCCCACCAACGAAGTGAATTAACATTGCGCCCCATGAAGATGATTTTGCAGAACCTTTTCCAAAGAATGCAAATGCAAGTAAGATACCAAGACCTGGTCCAGGGTTTGCTTCAAGTAAGAATAGGATTGATTTACCAGCATCTACTACTTGTTGTGTTCCAATTGGAGTAAAGATTCCGTGGTTTAACGCATTGTTTAAGAATAAGATTTTAGCTGGTTCAATAATGATGTTTGCTAATGGTAATAATTTAAGTGTAACTAATGTATCTACCCCTTGTCCTACTAATGTTGTTAAGTTCGCAACAACTGGTCCAACTGAATAGAAGGCAAGAAGCATCATACCGAATGCAAGGAAACCTGCAGAGAAGTTATTTACTAACATTTCAAAACCAGGTTTGATTTTTGGTTGTACTGTTTGGTCGAATTTCTTCATTAACCAAGCTGTAAGAGGTCCCATAATCATCGCACCGATAATCATTGGCACTGTAGATCCAGCAACTGCCCCGAATGAAGCAACAGCACCGACAACACCTCCACGATGTCCGTATACATTGAATCCACCTGTAAATGCGATTAGAAGTGGAATGACGTAAGTTAACATTGGGGATACCATCTTACTTAATTCTTCATTTGGAAGGTACCCGTTTGGAATTACTAATGCCGTTAAGACACCCCAAGCGATTAAGGCAGGGATATTTGGCATGACCATATTCGAAAGTGTTGTTCCAAGTTTTTGGAGTCTCACTTTAAAAGATTTGTTTGACATTTTTCTTCTCCTTTATTATAGAATGACGTTCCCCAGCATCTGAAAAACTCACTCCTTATTTGATGAATTTATCATACAATACTCATGTAGATTAAAAAACTCAAATTTTGGCAAAAAAAATGTGTCATAAAATGAATCCTGTCATAACAATTTTTAAATAAAAAAGGAATGAAGGAACTATGTACGAACTCCAGAAAGTTCGCCGACTTCGAACCATTTCATTGGCACTCCTACTACAAAGTCTTGGAGGGAACTTTCATATTATTACAAAAGAAAAACACCTGCAGTTCATACTTCAAGTGTTTATAAGGTTCGTTTCTAATCAATGACGCCTTGTTCCCTCTTACGGCGCTCTTTGATTAAGTCTTTGACCGAGATGAGGACCACGGCTACTAGAATCATCGCCATGCCGACAAAGTCAATCGCAAAGAAATGCTCGTTCATAATGAGGAAGACGAAGAATACCGCAGAAATCGGTTCGACAGCGGCAATCAAGCTACTCTTCACCGGCCCGATATAGCTCGTTCCTTTTAAAAACATCGTGTACGAGATAATCGTTCCAATGAGGATAATCCCTACAAGAGAAGCAATGATATCTAGGCTATACGTAATCTCCAGCTTTGTAAGGCCGCTCATCGGGAAGAGAATCACCCCGGCAATGACCATCCCTACTCCAATCACCGTCAGACTTCCGTACTCTTGGATGAGTTTAATCGGAAGCATGATGTAGATGGCATAGGTAAATGCGCTAGAGATGCCCCAGAAGAGCCCGAGTGGTGTCACGCTCAGTTGATTGAGTTGTCCGTGTGTCGCAATAAGGAATGTCCCTGCCATCGCTAAAATAATTGACATCACTTCTGAGGTAGTCGGTGCCGTACGATTCTTCAAACACATGTACACTAGAATAATGACTGGACAGAGGTACTGTAAGACGGTCGCAGTCCCTGCGTTACTGAGGTGGATGGCCTCCAGATAGGTAAACTGGTTCATGAAGAGCCCGATAAATGCAAAGAGCGTAATCTTGGCGTAGTTCTTCTTTTCCTTAAAGAAGGCGACGAGTTGGCCTCGTGTAAACACGTAGCCCATCGCAAGAAGGCACACCCCAGAGATCATAAGACGAAGGTCGGTCAGAGCCAGTACACTCATCCCATGCGCCATCAAGTACTGACCACACGCACCACTCATCCCCCAGGCAATCCCGGCAAAGAGCGTCATCAAGGTTCCTTTAATGATTTGATTTTTTGGTTGGTTTGGTTGTTCTGTTGTTTTCATACTCTCGATTATAGCACATCTACTAGCGTTTCTTCACGAGTTCAAGTGTTCTAATTTCAAATTTTGCATAAATACTCGATTTCATCTTCCTGAAGCGATTCGTTTATTGCAGTTTCATTTTATTCTTATGACAAAAGTATGAATTTTATTTTAGGAAATTGCGCACTTCTCCCTTTTTTGGTACACTTATAAAGGAAAAATTTAACCAAGGAGGTCTTTATGAAACTTACAGGTAAAGTCACACTCTTAACGGCTACCCTATTCGCCCTTTCGGCACATGCGGTTGCTGCAGAGACGACACAATCTGAAACAACCGTTCAACCGACAACTGTTAAAGTGACGACGGTTCAACCTACAACAGAAACGACAACGACTTCGGAAGGAACTCTTCCAAAAGATTCGAAAAATGACGTCGATATTCGTGTGTATAAGCCAGGTGAAGAACCAAAATACACAGGTCTTTACAAAGCAGATGGCGAAACGTACTACCAAGTGGACAGTAAGCCTATCACGAATACATGGAAATGGCACGGAGGCCGCTGGTACTACTTTGGCGCGGATGGAAAGATGTTAAAATCAACCGTTACTCCAGATGGCTATCTTGTGGACATCGAAGGCATGCTCGTTAGTCAAAGTTGGAGCTACCAAGGTGGTAAATGGTACTATGCTGAGTCTGGCGGAAAAGTATTCCGTGGCGACTGGAAGAAAATCGGTGGCGTTTGGTACGCATTCCACGATAATGGTGTGATGTACTCTCACGAATGGAGCGGCAGCTATTTCTTAAAAGATAGCGGTGCGATGGCCGATAACGAATGGGTTTTCGACAGAAACTACAATAGCTGGTTCTATATTAAGCCAGGTGGTACTTACGCAAGCCGCGAGTGGAAAGGCAACTACTACTTGAAGGCTGGCGGCTATATGGCTAAGAGCGAATTCATTTACGATCCAAATTACAAAGCAACGTACTATTTAAAAGAAGATGGAGCCTACGTTAAAAATCAATGGCTTCAAATCAAAGGCAAATGGTACCACTTCCGTAAATACGGAGAACTCGATACAAATAAATGGATTGGTTCATTCTATGTAAAAGAAGACGGTATGATGGCCGAAAACGAGCTTGTTTATGACCCAACGTACAATAGTTCTTTCTACTTTGACGAAAATGGCAAATACCTAAACAAACAATGGAAAGAAATCGACGGCGACTGGTACTACTTCAAAGACGGTGGCTACATAGCCAAAAATGAATGGGTTGACTCTTACTTTATAAAAGGAAATGGACGTATGGCGAAAAATGAAATGCAATACGACCAATCTACTAGTTCTTCTTACTATTTCAAAGATGACGGTACCTATGCGAAGAACTACTGGGCCAAAGTTGGTGGCTACTGGTACTACTTCAAAGGCAACGGAAAAGTCGCTCGTAAAGAATGGATTGAGAACAAATATTACGTACTCGATAACGGTAAAATGGCGACGGGGACGCATATCATCGACCACTATCAATACGTATTTGACGGGAGTGGAAATGTCTTGAGCAAGAAAGCAGTTGATATCGGTTGGGTTGAAAAAGACGGCAAACGTTACTTCTATAATGGGGCCGCACAACGTCTTGGTGACGAAACAACCAAAAAAGTCATGGACGTCAGTGAACACCAAGGACTTATCAAGAACTGGGAAGGCATCATCAAGGATAATGACATCGATGCGGTCATCGTTCGTATCGGTTACTCTGGTGCTGAAGATAAATATCTCGCCAACAACATTAGCGAATTAAATCGTCTTGGCGTGCCTTACGGGATTTACCTTTACACTTACGCTTCAACAGAGGCAGATGGCGTAGAAGATGCCGAACAAACTCTTAAGTTAATCAAGAAATACAATATTAAACCAACTTACCCTATTTACTTCGATTTAGAAGATTGGCGTTATACCAACGGTGCCAAATCTGCACCAACGGATACTACTACTTGGGTGAAAATCTGGAAAGCGTACCGTGACACCATGGCCAAAGCTGGCTATACAAACGTGCGTATTTACAGTTATCAATATCTCCTACAAAATCGTTTAAACGATCCTGAAATCTTAAAATACGTGGACTGGGTTGCGGCCTATACTCCACAACTCACTTACCAACTTCCATACAGTCAACCAAGCTGGGGCTGGCAATATACTGATAAGGAATTTGTCACAGGTCTTGGAAATGTAGATATGAGCGTGTGGTTCGGACGCTAATTGTACTTCTTATAGTATCCTTAAAAAGTCTCATTCATCGAATGAGGCTTTTTGTTTTCGAAGAAAATGCGAATTTAGTTTTAGGTAATTGTGTCTTTCGTCCTTTTTGGTACACTTATAAAGGAAAAATTTAACCAAGGAGGTCTTTATGAAACTTACAGGTAAAGTCACACTCTATGCTCACCGTTCAAATGAGACTACGCTCAAAATTTCACTTTATAATCATTCCATTTAATGATAAAATAAAGGCAAGCAACTTTAGGAGGCACGTTTATGTTTTATAAGATAAAGAAGATGATTCTAGGATTGTTGGCCATTGCTAGCCTACTCCTTATTGCAGGTTGTCAGGAATCTACACAACAAGGACCTAAGACGCCACAAGATTTAACCAAAAATCAACAAGGAACCTGGCTGTGGACCGAACAACAATCGGCGCTACAAAAGGTATTTCTTGCAACAAATATCGAGCCCCGCGCTGCAGCATATATGTTGGATGATTTAGATGGTGTCAAAATGACGATGACGATTAAAGACAAGACGGTTGAATTGAAGTACCGCTTTGATTATCTACGCATTTACGAAGATCAATATAAAGGGAAAGGTCTCCAGACTCCTGATTTCAAAACATACGTACAACAAAAAACTGAAGACTTTAAAGCCTATGTAGCGACACTTCAACATACAAAAATTACACTCGATGAAGCAAACTACGCTTATGACTATACGCTGACTGGAACGATTGATCCGGACAATCAGACCATCACTTTCCCGGAAACTCCAACATTCCTAAGCAAAATTATCTTAGGACCTAATACAAATCCACTAGAGGCCATCACGTATAATTATTCGGTAGACGGAAAACAAATGACCCTTTCTGCTGAAGGCAAAAACGATAAAGGGTTAAAAGTTGTGATGCGTCTTCGCTTTAACTACACACAAGAGTCTAAATAGAAGGAGTGATGAATGATGAAAATGATGAAAAAATTTTCGCTATGGACAATGTCGCTTCTGACTCTTCTATTCGTTGCAGGATGTTCTGAACAACAGCAACAACAAACGACTGCTGAAACGACAACAGAAGCTCCTGCACCAGTCGCTCTTGATGGGGAATGGCAAGCGGTTGACTTTAGAGATACAATAGAACGTACATTTTTATATACTTACAAGGACGCGTATACCCGATTGAAAGTAACAGAGGCTTTCGAAGATGTCTCTCCTACTTTGACCATCAATGGAACAAATGTAACTTACTCATACACTGCTGATATGAATAAATACTTTGAGTACTTTGCTGAAACTCATAAAGATAAAATAAAGGACAAGGCAGAAGCTGCTAAAGTAGTTGCCGAAACTGCCAAAAGAGCCTTTAAAAAAACGGAAGCCTCATCTGGAACATACAACGATGAGACTTATATCTTCAAAGGAAAACAAGAAAAAATTGTCTTAGATACAAATGCCAAGACCATTACATTTCCAGATGTTCCAAATATTTTTGGAGTAATCCCACTTTATATTTCTTCAACAGAAGTCCCAATTACTTATCACTATGAGGTGAATGGGGATATTCTTACGATGACTGCTGAGAAGGTCTATAAAGAAAATGGAATTCATTTGGTTTATCAAATGAAATTTAAGAAAGTGCAAAACTAATTCATTAAGTGCACAATTAAAATACTATAGAACCTTTGGTTCGTAATAATAATGATAACTGTTACACCGGGTTGAGCCTTAGGTCTCAACCCTAGCAAGCTTGCAATTATCATATGATAAACTTAGACAATATAGACGCAGTAGACAAATGGATTGACCTTCACTATCAACTAGTTTGGTCAATCCTATTTGTCCTTGCGGGGGTAAGACTACGAAGAAACAGAAAAGCACTGTTTCTTCTGTCTTACTCCCATTTCACATTGCTTGTTTATCGCGGTTATCATTACTATTACCCAAAGGTTCTTCGTATTTTAATAGACTGAAGGAACTTTATTTCACACAGTCCTCTTAAGTAACTCAAAGATTACACCACTGAAGACTTCCCTATTTTCATGTTGAAATATCAATGAACTCACAAGGTAATCTCGAAATTCTCAACTGTCTGTTTCATGATGTACATCCTTTATATGAGAATTCGCTCAAAGTTTCACTGTATAATCATTCCAGTTAATGTTAAAATGGAAGTAACAACTTTTAGGAGGTAACTCTATGTTAGGTAAGACAAAGAAGATGTTTTTCGGATTCTTGGCATGCGCTACTCTACTCTTCGTTGCAGGTTGCCAAAACCAACCGTCTGAATCTAAAGCACAAAATACACCCCAACAAGAATCATGGGAATGGACTGAACAACCTTTAACGATGCAGAAAATTCTCGTGGCAATGAATTTGAATACTCTTGTTTCCGCATATGCGGTAGAAGATTTTAACGACGTAAAAATGACGCTCGATATTCATGAGAATACAGTCGAATTGAAGTATCATCTGAACGTCAAAAAAATTTATGAGGATCAATACAAGGGCCTTCAACTAAAATCTCCTGATATGGATACCTATGTAAAAAATAATTTTGACGCGTTCAAAGAGGCTGCAAAGAAATATCAGCACGCAAAGGTGACCACAGACGACGCGAACTTAGCCTACGACTACTCTTTAACAGGTGAAATTGACAAGGAAAAACATACGATTACCTTCCCTGAAACACCGACTTTCTTAAAGGCACTTGTCATGGGTATTGGCATAGATCCATTGAAACCTATTACTTATAACTACACAGTGGATGGCAATCAAATGACACTCTTTGTTGAAGGCGAGATTCAAGAAGGCTATCCTCGAGAAATGCGTATTCGTTTTAATCGATTAGGCGGACAATAAGAAAGGAGTGGCAAACATGAAAAAATTTACTTTATGGATGGTTTCCCTCTTCTCTCTACTTTTCATCGCAGGATGCGGAAACGAACAACAACAAGTACAACAAACACAAAGTCAAACGCTAACGACAGAAGCTCCAAAACCTGCTTCTGTCGATGTAGAAGGAACATGGCAAGCCGTTGACTTTAGAGATACACTTGAAAAAGTATTTCTCTTCAAATACGACGATGCAGCCAGTCGTTTGAAGGCCATAGAAGCCCTTAAAGACGTGGTTCCAGTCCTCAAGGTTCAAGGAAATAAAGTTACATTCGAATACACCGCAAACATGTCAAAATTCTTGGATGCGTATGGTGATGTTATCGGAAAAAAACAATTTAGCTACAAAGAAAATGCGATTAACTATATTGTTGGTCTAGCAAAGACGACGTATCGTAATCTCAAATACCATAAGGTTGATTGGAATGAACAAACATCGACGATTACATCTGTTTTAAAAGAGGGTGTTTTAGATACAAAAACTCAAACAATCACCTTCCCGGAAGTTCCAAATATTTTTGGAGTCATTCCACTGTATCTCACCGACCATCAAGAAAAACCATTGAAGTATCAATATGAGATTGTTGGGGATACGATGACGATAAAAGCGGAACTTACACTGAAGGAGCAAAACTTGCATGTGGTGTACCAAATGAAATTTAAGAAAGTTCAAAACTAATGCACTTCCCCTTTGAGATTTTCTCAAGGGGATTTTTGTTCAATGAATTTACTTATTAAGTGCTCTATTAAAATAATTCTTCCACACACAATTTTTCTTAAGAACCTCAAATGTTGTTCCACCTGTAGCTTAAGACTTTTCCATCTCTCCTGATGAATTATCGGTGAAGTTACGGAGGAAGGTTGTAATTTTCGTGAAAACCGTTGCAAACAAAAATTGTAATCGTTATAATTTAATCATATTAGAATTACTCTATTAAGGAGGTCTAACAATGATTAGACATTATAAGAAATTATTTTTAGCATTTGTTGCTCTATTCTCAGTCTTCCTACTGGCTTCTTGTTCCCAAGACAAAGGCAGCTCTCAAAATGCCGCTCAAACAGAAGCACCAAAAGTAGAAACGATTGATGGTGAATGGGAATTAGTCAATACAGTCGATGCTTTATCGTATTCCATCGGAGCCTATACTCTCTATGGATTAAACTTTGGACGATTGCTTGACTCTGTCAAAGACTTCAAAATGGACTTGAAGATTGAAAACAATACAGCAACCATTAAATACGATTATAACATTGATAACTTTATTAAAGCTTTCTACACTTTCTCAACAGACGCTAAAGGAAAGACTGAAGAAGAATTCAAAAAACTCCAATATGACGGTCATGAAAACCTCGCAGCCGACTTTAAGAAATACAAAGTTAGCATGAATAAAGAAACAGGTGTGTTTAGCTACGAAGCAACGGGTTCTATTGATCAAGATGCCAAAACTATGACCTTTGATGAAGGAATTTCAATAGGAAACTCATTCTTCTTCTCATTTGGTGAAAACCGCATTTCGCCAAACACATATCATTACGAACTAAAAGATGACATGCTTTATATTACGATTGACGGAAAAGCGAAGAAAAATAATCTTCCAGTTCACTATGAACTACACTTCAAACGTAAAGGAAGCACTACTCAAAAAGAACCAGTTCCAATTGAAGGAAAATGGCAAGCTATCGACTTCAGACCAGCTCTTCAACGTAGCTTAGCCTATAAAGATTTCAAAAATGATGATTCGGCTATCAAACTGATCTATCCTGAAGCATGGAAAGATTTAAAACCAACGTTGAACATTACTGGTACATCTGTTGAATTCGACTATACTGTTTCTCTAGCGGATGGTTTTGGAATGTTCTACGATTACTTAAAACAAAAAGACGGATCTAAAGTAACTCAAACAAAAGACGAATATATTAAAAATCAATTTATTAGATTATCAACCACTCTACAATCTGGAGCTAAAGACTTCCCAAATACAACTTATGAATTTGATAAAGATAATGCCACAATTCATTCTGTATTGAAGAATGGTAAATTAGATACAGCAAATCAAACAATTGTCTTCCCAGAAGCGATCAATATTGTGCATCTTGCAATTATGTCTATTGGACCTGTCGATAAAGAAACGACGTATAAATACTCGATTGATGGAGATATTTTAACATTGACGATTGAGCAACGCGATGGAAACAATAATCTAAATACGATTATGTCTGCAAAATTCAAGAAAGTAGCAGAATAACTTATCAAGACAGCTCTGAAAAAAAGAATGTACTTTGTACATTCTTTTTTATTTTCTAATATTTATCTTCAAAAATGAAAGGCAGAATAATTGTGAAGTTACGGAGGAAGGTAGTAATTTTTGTGAAAAGCCTTGCTAAATAAAAATATTAGAAGTATAATATAAGCATAATACAACAATCTGTTTGAAGGAGGTCTAACAATGATTAGACAAACTAAGAAGCTGTTTCTTGGTCTACTCTCTCTTGGCGCAGTTTTCGTGATTGCTGGATGTGGACAGAACCAAGCTTCAGACCAAAATGCCAATAACGCGCAACAAGCGCAATCGCAACAAGAACAAAAAGATCCAAATAATATTGCTGGTGAATGGGAATCCGTATTTGAGCTCGAATCGATTCAAACAGCTTTTTCCCCATTTGATATGAACTCTTATACTTTTAAAAAATTCATTGAAGCCTTTAAAGATTTCAAGATGAAATTCTCCGTTGATGGCACAAACGTTAAGCTAAGCTATCAATATGACTCGAAGAAATTTGCCAAAGCTTACTACGATATTTCTAAGGATAAGAAAAAAATGACAGAAGACGCATTTGTTAGCCGTTATATTAACGGACAAACAGAGTTCGTGCAAAACTTCAAGAAATATAAAGCATCAATGGATACATCAACTGGAACTTATAGCTATGAAGCTACAGGAACGGTTGACGAAAGTGCGAAGACTATCACATTCGACGAAGGGCTCATCATTCTTGACTCCTTCCCTCTAACGACAGCAGGTAAAGATCATAGATTCGATCCAGCAACGTACAACTATGAAGTAAAAGACGGCATCTTGACCATCTACGCCGATATGAAGACGAAGGACAATCTTCCTGTTCATTTTGAACTAACATTCAAACGCGTACCAAGTACAGAAAAGAAATAGAAAGGAGACGCGACCATGTTTAAACAATACTTAAAACCATTATTCATTGCTGGCTGCTCTCTTTTAATGCTTGCCGGCTGCGGAAATCAAACTGCTACAACGACAACTACAACAACTGCTCCTTCCAATCCACTGGAAGGAAAATGGGAACAAATCGACTTCAGAAGTACTCTCGAACGTAGCTTAGGATATGAGGAGTTTTCGAATCGACTTCCACGCCGACTCATCTACTCTGATGCCTTCAAGGACGTGACGCCGACACTAACGATTACAGGGGATTCTGCCGTATACGATCTTACAGCAACGACCAATGTGGCTGTCGGCAACTTCTATGACTACGCGAAGGCGCAAAAGTCAACAAGTGTCCAAGGAACCAAAGAACAATATATTAAAAATCAGTATGAAGATTTGAAAAAGCAACTGGAAATTTATAACAAAAGTAAACTCCCTCTCAGCTTTGAATTCAATGATGAAAAATATGAAATCCATCAAACCTTAAAAGAAATCACCATTAACGAAAGTGCCGGTACGTTTGAATTCAAGAACGCACCAATGTTCATTGATTTAGTAACATTCTCGGATAAGAAATTCGTATATCCAGTGACCTATAAATATACCCTTGAAGATGGAATATTAACACTGTCACTCGAACAAAAACAAGACCTTGACAATGGAGATGCGGTTACTCTCTACTACACAATGCATTTCAAAAAAGTTGCGGAATAATCTATCCCTTAGAACCGTCTAATTTTATATAAAAAATAATACCTCCACGTATCTATTCGATAGAGAACGTGGAGGTTCTTTTTATAGTGCATATGATTTCAATTTTATTCCGTTCATTTATTTGTTATAATTTCTTTATAAAAAGTTCAAAAACTTGTGTGTGGAGGAATCTTATGGGAAACAAAAAATTACTGTCTACTCTTCTTTTATCGAGTCTTTTCTTAGTGGCGTGTCAATCACAAAAAGCCACGGAAAAAACGACGACTGTAGAGACGACAACGGAAACAACGACAACAACCGTTTCGACAACGGTAGAGGTAAAACCTGATTACTCGCTGTATGACGGAATCATTTCTAAATATGCAACTGTTACGAAAAACAGTAAAGGTGATGTGGATCAATCGATTAATACGATTGCCTATCTTTTACGAAACAATGATATCTACACAGGTATAGACTATGCTCTTTACGACTTAGACAAAAATGGTACGGATGAACTCATTATTTCGTTTATACTTCAAAACGGGAATCATATTCCACTGGATATCTATACTCTTAAAGATGGCAATGTCATTCGCTTAACTTCTCCAGAGGTTAAGCTGGCATCCATTGGGGAACGCGTTCTATTAGACACACTCGTAGACGGCTCTCTTTTAATGTCTACTTCTTCGAGTGCTGGACAGAATATTCATATGATTCAATATAAATTTGATTCTACTGGAACGAAATTAGAACAAACCCATGAATGGAAAATTGACCGTTCTAAAGGTGAAAAAGTACCGGAAGGATTACCTGAATCGATTAAGAAAGATGAATTTACTTACAAATCAGTTTATACAAAACCTGTAACGAAGAAAGAAGCCAGTGTCCAAAAAGGAATTAACATTGTCGAAATCCAAAACGGCGACTACTCTAGCCTAGCTGGTACTTGGCGAAATGCACAAGGCCTTACCATTGTTTTCGATAAAAACGGTCTTGTAAGTGAGCATTCTGAAATCTTTACTGTGAAACCTGAAAAAGATGGTACCGTCTTAAGACTGGGTGTTCGCACCAAATCAGGTATGGGTGGATTCTTCATTCTTGTAATACCTGCTGGAGCTGAAGCCCCTAAAGTCAATAACGGCGATGGAACAACAAAACCAGCCCAATCCGATAATTCTCGCGACCGCTTATATGCTGGTCAAGATTACTCAGGTAAGCCTGATCATTTTCTTTATAAAGTCGATTAAGCAAAAAGGAATGTAGGTTAAACTACATCCCTCAGACTGAAGACAAACCCCGTTTGAGATTTGACTCAAGCGGAGTTTGTCTTTATTTTTGTTTAAAATTAGCTGTTAAATAAAAATTATAGAACCAAAAATCCTCCCAGAATTAAACTATTTCATTTAATTCTAAGAGGATTCACAAAGTTTTTGTTTAAAGGTTATTCTCTTGTTGGTTTATATTTAAGGCTTTCTCCATGTTGTTTGACAAAATCACTCATCTCTGAGTCAGGAATTTGTCGAAGGTAGAGATTGGCACGAATCGTGTCATCCTCTTCACGACAAGTAGAAAGAACAAGATATTTATCCTTAGCTGATACCTTAACATTTGGTTTCTTAACCTCTGCAGTATCATAAATAGTAGTTAGCTGTTTCTCAAAATCCGCATCATCATCAAAAGAAGTACGGTAAAAAGCTGTTTCTTCTGGAACAATAATCATAGCAACAGCTTCATAATAATACTTTCTCTCTGGAGTTTCAATGACAACATAAGGGTGTTCATCAAAATATTCTTGGCGACTGAAGTAATTCACATCTTTAAACATGCGGTGGTCAGGAACTTTACTACCACGAGCGTGACCAAATAACCAAGTCAATCGATCACTAAAGTCCTTCTTGTTATCAGCATCCATAAAGACTGCACCCATTAAAGGTTCGATAACGCCATCAAAGCGCTTATCCAAATAAGTCGCATTATCTGTTGTTTGAACGACTGGTTCATCTAACTGTGTACCAGGAATATATACATAACCAACTGTTTCAGAGTTTGTTGCAAGCAAGCCTTTAAATTTATTAGCGAGATATTCTTTTTCTTCTTGACTAGCAGTATAAGTTGGCTTTGGAGCCTCCTGTTGACTAGTAGTATCAGTTTGCTTTGGAGCCTCCTGAGTAACCTTTGCATCATTTAGCTTATCTCCACTTGGAGCTAGGAAGCTATTATAGATAAAGAAGCCTCCTAAAGCAATGATAGCTACTGCAACGATAAAAGCAATTATTTTAGCAATTGGTGATTTCTTTGTCGTAGAACGTCTACTCATCTTTTTCTCCTTAATCTTTTACTAAAAAAATCACTGAAACCAAGTTTCAGTGATTGGCTACTCTTCATATAAAATTATTTAACAGCGTGTGTTTTTGGAAGAGCTTTTTGATTTGCTTTAGCTTTAGCAGTTACACCAGCTTTTTTAGCAGCTTCTTCTGCTTTTTGAGCTTGGTCTGCAACACCTGGTTTAGTTGCATCTGGTTGAGCTGCTGCTTGAGCAGTTAGACCATGTTCTTTCAAGTAACGTGCGTTAGCTTGTTCTGGAGTTTCGTTCAAGATGTAGTAAGAACCTTGCTCCTTGTCAGCAGTGTTATATGTTTTTTGAGATTCTTGGATTTTAGCGTTACGAACAGCATTACGAGCATCGTTCAATGCGCTTTCGTAAGCAGCTTTCTTTTCACCGTAAAGGTGTGATCCACCTTCAACAGCATCCAATGCTTTTTTAGCCTCAACTACTGCTGGGTCTTTTGCTGCTTCAGCATCAACGTTTTCTTCGTGACCGCCAACATATTCGTTAGCTTTACGACCATTTTTAAACTCAGATTGAGAGTTGTAAGCGTCGTCTACACCGCCACCAGTTACTGGTTGGTCGTAAGCGCCTGGAGTGTTAGCTCCACCGTTGATATCGTCTGCAAATACAGGAGCTCCTGCTGCTAATACTGCAAGAACAGCTGCTGATGTAAATAAAACTTTTTTCATGTTTTATCTCCTTTCAAATTTCTTTTTTTTTTGATTTAAGGATAAGCCTTAATGATTCAATTTTATCACATATATTTAAGTTGTCAAGATTTTTTCTTAATTTTTTTAAATTTCCCTGTTGTAAAATGAAGTGCAACACAAAAGACATGTCCATCGGATATACTAGAGTTGCCAAAAACAGTATACAGGAAGATGAATATCTCCACTAATTATTCTAACACAAATCAATCATACAAACACTTATCTGAAGCTGATCGAGGAGAAATTGAAGCTTATTTAAGTGTAGAACTAAAACCTGCTGAGATTGCTCGTAGACTAGGGAGAAATCGCTCTACTATTACTCGTG
>CAUUUT010000009.1:0-30010 GCA_963548485.1 uncultured Streptococcus sp. | reverse complement strand
CAGTCACAAGCTGTCTATTCTTCAAGGCAAGTTTTCCGTCATTTCCTTCGCCCCAAACGCCTTTATAAACTTTTACGCTTGATGGAACATATTCCATACCGTCTGTTTGCAATTGGTCTGTTACGATAGCATCTGCAAATGCTTGTTTTGTCGCATTCACACGTAATTCATACGTACGAGTAATGCTTCCGTCTTCTGCTGTTTTTGTTCCCCAGCTGACTTTGTCAAATTCTTTACTTAAGTCTCCAGGAACAAATACGTAATTAAATTCGCCGACTGTTTTTGTTTGTTTGTCGATTGTTAATTTTACTGGAATTTTTGTGTTTTCATGTTGTTCTGTAATATCTACACGTACTGCAAATTTTAAATTACCTGTAATGTCTGAACGTTTTTCTACAAAATCTGTATACGTTAATGTGATTGTTTTTGTATCACGATTAATGACCGCATCTGCAATCACATCGCCTGCATCATTTGTAATTTTAAACGTTTGATTTTCAATAAATTTCAAGTTGTCTGGCAACTTAATTTCTGTCGTATCTCCCTTAGCGGCTGTTGATGGAATCCCAAAATTCATCTCCACGCTAATATCTGTATATTGGTCTGCTGGCGATTTTGCTGGTGTCACTACTTGTTTTGTCACATTAAGCGCCACTTCTTTCGCCGATACTGCCGGACTCTTTAAACCTCCCAAAATAAGGAACACAGTTAAAAGCCCTAAAAATAAATAACATACTTTCTTCATGTTTTTCCCTCCATTTTTTGAAAACACTATTTGGAGTATACACGGATTTCCTCTTGTGTGCAACAAAATAACGTTTTCTTTCAGAAAATACACATTTTATATCTATTTACAAAAATATATTATGAATTTTCATAAAAAAAGACTCCTAGGAAAACCCTAGGAGCCGAAATTCAAATCTCTTTATTTAGCTTTGTCTTTTTTTAAGGTGTCACGTTTAATCATAACGCTCCGATAACATCACCGCAAATCCAAATCGCAATAAACACTATCGGATGAGTGACTACAAAAGGAATTACTTCTCATGCATTCTTACAGTTTTGTAACCACTACTTGTGGTAATAATTCTTCGATAAATGATTTCTCAGCAATTCCTACAGAGAAGGCTGTCGCACTTCCTGTTGCGGCTCCTTGTTTCAAGCTTGCTACGTAATCTTTGGTTTCAATAAATTTCGCCATAAAGCCTGAAAGCATGGAGTCTCCTGCTCCAACTGAGTTTACTAATTTTCCTTTTGGAACATTCGATGTATAGACTTCCCCAGTTTCACTAAGTAGCATTGCCCCCTCTCCACCACGAGAAATCAATACATTTCGCGCTCCCATTTCTTGGAGTTTTTTCGCATAATCGACAATTTGTTCTTCTGTTTCAATCGTCACGCCAAAAATCTCCCCTAACTCATGATGGTTTGGTTTGATGATGAATGGGTGATATGGAAGACATTTCGTTAATAACTCTTTGGTTGTATCCAACACTAATTTAACGCCTTTATCGTCGCACAATTTCGCAATCGTTGTGTACGCAGAGTGATCCATCCCATTACCGGCATTTCCGGCTAAGAACACCACGTCGCCGTCTTGTAAGTTCTCTTCAAAATACTCTACTAGACGAGCAAAATCTTCTGCAGAAACTACAGGACCATTCGCATTGATTTCCGTTTCTTCGGTACTCTTTAGTTTCAAGTTAATACGTGTAACACCATCGATTTCGATGAAGTTCGTATGAATTCCTTCTGCTTGCAACGTTTCTTTAATGAAGTTTCCTGAGAAACCTGCCAAGAAACCTGTTGCTGTATTGTCGAATCCTAAACGTTTCAAGATGACAGACATATTAATGCCCTTTCCACCTGCCACGTAGTTTTCTTCAACAGAACGGTTTAAAGTACCAAGTTCGCAGTTTGGAACTTTAACAACAAGGTCAATCGCTGGGTTAAACGTAATCGTGTAGATCATGCTATCTCTCCTTAATTATGCGTCCATTTCAACAAGACGAATGCTACCCGCCATACGGTAACGTAAGTCAGCTTGCTCCTTCGTCGTGTTTGTTACCATCGTTACTTGATGAAAATCCGCAACTTTACAGAGACTTACTTTAGCAAATTTGCTTGAATCCGCCAAAACATACGCTTGATTACTCTTATTAATTGCAATTTTTTTAATCGTTGCTTCCTCTTCATCTGGAGTCGTATATCCATAACTTAAATCAACCCCGTTCATTCCAAGGAACGCTTTTTTGAAGAAATATTCACGTAATTGATTTTGCGCAAGTGTACCTACCACTGCGCTCGTCTCAGTCTTGACTTGCCCACCAAGTAGCACTGTTTTAATGCCATAGTCCGCTAATAAGTGCGCTTGTTGTACGCCGTTTGTAATAACTGTCACGTCTTTTCCTTCTAAGTGAGGAATCATACGAAGTGTTGTTGTTCCAGCATCCATATAAATCGTCTCCCCTTTTGTGACAAGAGAAGCGGCATAGCGGGCGATGCATTCTTTTTCACGACGATTTGAGCGTTCTTTTTCTTTTGTCGTTGGTTCATATTCTTTCGAATACACACGTTTTGCTCCACCGTGTACACGAATCAGCGTTCCTTCCTCTTCTAGTAAAGATAGGTCGCGACGAACCGTTGATTCAGAAGCCCCCAACGCCACCATTAAGTCCTTCAGGTGAACCGTGTCTTCTTTTTCTAATAAGTCCAAAATAATTCTTCTACGCTTTTCAGTAAGCATAAAGCTCCTCCTACAATCGACAAATATTACTTAAAGTTTGACGTTTGAAATAGCCAAAGCCTTCCACATGTATATAATATAATTTATATAGATAATTACATTCTTTATATAATATAAAATTATATAGCATAGGGTGCAAGTAATTTACGTGCTTTATTGAGGAGAAAATTACACTATTTGAGATATTTTCTGAATTATTTCGGAGCTATTATTTTATTCATTTTTTATATAATCACACTTTCTTTAATAAACCATAAAAAAAGACGCCAGAGCTTTCTCTGACGTCCTATTGTTCGCTAACGTTTTACTTATTTTTCTTCTGTTTTTTCACGAGGCAAGATTAAGTTTAAGACGATTCCTGCAATCGCACAAAGCGCTGTTCCTGATAAAGTGACAGGTCCTACTTCAAGCACCGCTGAACCAAGTCCAAGTACTAACATTGAACTTGCGATAATGAGGTTTCGTACTTGTCTAAAGTCCACTTGTTTTTCGATTAAGACTTTCAACCCGTTTGAAGCAATCACCCCGTATAAGAGGATTGCCATTCCACCAAGTACCGCATTGGGAATCGTACGAATCAGCGCGGTGAATTTACCAAAAAAACTAAATCCAATCGCAATCAGTGCAGCATTACGAATAACCGATACCGATGCGATACGCGTCAACCCTACAACCCCTGTGTTTTCACCGTAAGTGGTATTGGCCGGTCCTCCTAGGAAGGCAGATACGGCTGTTGCCACCCCGTCCCCGATCAGCGTGCGGTGTAAACCTGGGTCTTTCAAGAATGGACGTCCGCAGATTTCACTTAATACTGTGTGGTCTCCGATATGTTCCGCAATCGTTACAACCGCTACCGGCAGAAGCGCCCATGTCTCAGGACCGAAGTATAAGTTATATTGATGGAAGAATCCGTTTGTATTAAATGGTAAGTATAATTCTGGCAAAGCAATCCATTGTGCTTCAATGACTTTTGTGAAATCGACTAACCCAAAGAAGATGGCCACGATATATCCACCGATAATCCCGAATAGGAATGGGATGATTTTCAAGAAGCCTTTTGCTTTTGTATTAATAAATGCTGTTATCAAGAATGTTACGACTGCAACCAACATTGGCTTCCAGTCCCCATCTTTTACAAATCCTGCGTTCTTTACCGCGCTATTGGCAAGACCAAGACCGATAACGATAATCATTGGTCCGATGACGATTGGCGGTAAGAGTCGGTTAATCCAATTCGTTCCTAAGAATTTAACAAATAAGGCCACAACCACATAGAGGAGTCCGACTAACACAACCCCTGTTTGCGCAGCATCCGGTTTTCCTTCCATTTGCGCCATCGCAAATTGCATTGCCGTAATAAAAGCAAAAGAGGATCCCAAGTAAACAGGTACTTTAAACTGCGTCGCAACCATATAGATTAACGTTCCTAATCCTGACGCAAATAAAGCAACCGATACTGGCATCCCCAATATTAACGGCACTAAAACAGTGGCACCAAACATCGCAAACACGTGCTGCAAACTTAAGAGCAGCCCAGGCACGAGCTCTGGTTTTTGATCCACATCTAACAACAGATCGACTTTTGAAGTTTGTAACTCCATTTTACCCTCTTTTCCGGGCGTTTTTGTGCACACAAAAAGCCCTATGTTTTTTAAGCGTAGGGCTAGTCTAATAAACTTGATCTTAGCCTTTCTCACCTCTCTGGATGAGTTTAAAAGCCCTTGCTAGCAGATAGTGTATCACACCTAAATTGGATTTTCTATACTTTTTTCTGTTTTTTTTAAACAAAAGTATTGTTCCTAAGTCCAAACCCCGTTACAATGGGTACAAGCAACCCTTAAAGTTGCCCAGTCTAACTTTATGGAGGGATCATTTATGGTCAAATCAGTAGAAACAATTACAGAATTAATCGGGAACACTCCCCTTGTGAAACTAAACCGTTTAGTTTCAGACGATTCTGCAGATGTATATGTAAAAGTCGAGTCGTTTAACGCCGGTGGATCTGTCAAAGATCGTATCGCTTTAAACATCATCGAAACAGCTGAGAAAGATGGTAGCCTAAAACCTGGCGACACAATTATCGAAGCAACAAGTGGAAATACAGGTGTAGGACTTTCACTAGTCGGCGCTGCCAAAGGATACAAGGTCATCACAATTATGCCTGAATCTATGTCTATCGAACGCCGTCAATTAATGAAAGCATACGGTACAGAAGTATTATTAACACCTGCTGCTGACGGATTCGGCGCTGCCGTTGCTAAAGCTGAAGAATTAGCGGCACAACCTGGCTACTTCTGGGCACGTCAATTCGACAACGAAGCAAACCCAGCGATTCACTATCAAACAACTGGGCAAGAAATTATTAAAGCCTTCGACGGAAAAACACCAGACGCTTACATCAGTGGTATCGGTACAGGTGGAACGATTACAGGTGTTGGTCGTGCATTAAAAGAAGTAAACAAAGACGTGGAAATTATCGGGGTTGAACCTGAAGAAGCTCCATTTATTTCTAAAGGCCAAAAAGGAAAACACCGCATCCAAGGAATCTCTGCTGGTTTTGAACCAAGCATCATCGACCGCGATGTGATTGACGGCTTTGAACTTGTGACAAGTGACGATGCCATTGAAACAGCGAAAAACTTAGCTGCTAAAGAAGGAATCCTTGCTGGTATTTCTTCTGGAGCTGCTGTCACTGCCGCTCTACGTGTGGCAAAACGCTTAGGAAAAGGCAAATCTGTTGTAGTTCTATTACCTGATACAGGCGAACGTTACCTCTCAACAGGCATTTTCGGCGAAGCGTAATTCATTTTAAAAACACGAACCCCAAAACTTCATTGCAATCTTTTGAATATCTTCATAGTGATGGCACGGGTTGAGCCAAAGTCTCAACCCCTACCAAGCTACTGCTCTCACTATAGAATTCAAAAGATTTCCATTCAGTTTATGAGGTTCTTTTTTTGTGCAAAAATTTAGCTGAAAGACATTCTGAACTTTGGAGTGTATCATGCGTGATACGTATCATTTTTGATACAATACAACTTTTCGATGTAACATTTTGTTACGTAACATTATTGTTACACTCAAGGTAAGACAAAAAACCACCTCGGAATGATTTCCGAGGTGGTTTCCATTTTAAATTCGATTAAGCTTCTTGTGTTTCAGCTTGTTTTTTGTTTCCGAATTTCTTAGCGATATACGCTGTTAAGATCGGAGTTAAAATTGCTGTTACGATTACTGAAGCTGTAATTTGAGTTGTTGCTGTTGCTTCGATTCCTTTGAATGAAGCATCTACTGCTGATAGTGCAGCTGGTGTCGCGATAGCGCTGGCTGCTGTACTTGAAATAGCAGCACCGGCAACCCCATTCCCACCTGTTAAGCGGTCTGCAGCAATTGCAGCAGCCCCACCAACAAAAGTAGTGATAACTCCTAGCAAGATACCAGGTAGACCACCTTCAAGGATTTGGCCAAAGCTCATGTTAGCCCCTAAACAGAAACCAACGACGATAATGATAGCTGTAATCCCGTTTGAAAGAACCTTCTTCATGTATGGGAAGGCATTTCCTAACACAATCCCTAACACAAGTGGTAAAACAGTTCCGACTAAGTTCCAAATCGAGATATTTGCAAGACCGGCACTACTTAATACGGCCATTGTTACCATTGGTCCAACGCTAAGTGTTGTAATCCCAACGGCACCAGCATCGATTTCATCCCCGTATACATCTACAATACCCGCATACATTGCGTTATTGGCTACTGAAATGGCACCGATAACGGCAACGGCGCTAAGTCCGAGGAAGTTGTCATTGAATACTTTTGCAACCAATAACCCTAAGACTACAGATACCGCAATTTTTGCTAAAATAATCGCTGCCCCACGTCCAACGGCTTTTGGTGTGTTTTTAAGAGAAATGGTACCCCCGATAATGAAGAGGAATGCCCCAACTAGTGGTCCAGCACCTTTCACGATTGGAGTGGTAAATCCACCAATTTGTAATATTTGAGGGAAAAATGTATTAATCACACATCCAATAAACATTGGAATAATGATTGTATCCCCAGGAATTTTAATCTTTTTCATACTGTTCACAATCCTTCTCTGATTTGGAATAAGACTCTAGCTAAAATCAGCCATCTAATGTGATACCGCCATCGCAGTCACCGATTTCCCCTGTAACGAAGCTTGCAAGATCGCTTGCGAAGAAGAGAATCATTTGAGCGATTTCAGTTGGTTCTGCACGACGTCCAAGAGGAATCATGCTGATTACTTTTTGGCTCTTTTCCTTATCTTCTGATAATACGGTTGTCATATCTGTACGAGTGAATGAAGGACATACAGCGTTACATGCGATATTGTATTTACCGCCTTCTTTAGCAACGGCTTTTGTTAAACCGTTTAAACCAGCTTTAGAAGAAGCGTAAGCAGCAGTACCTAAAAGTCCACCACCAAGTTTAGCAGCAACTGAAGATACGTTTACGATACGTCCACCTTTATTTTCGATAAAGTGTGGGAAAATAGTGCTGATTGTTGAGAAGCATCCTGAAAGGTTGATGCGGATTGTTCTTTCCCATTCTTCGTATGTTAATTGGTCGAATGGTTTAGCACTAATAACCCCAGCGCAGTTCACTAAGATATCCACTTTGCGTTCTGCTAAAATTTCGTTCATGCTTTTTACGATAGATTCATGATTTCCTAAATCCATGTATTTGAAGCTTGTGTGTTCTGGTCCGAACTCTTCAACTGTTTTGTTTGCTGCAGCCTCATTAATATCTGCAATGACTACAAAACCGCCGCCGTTAACGATACCGCGAACGATTTCTTTACCAATACCATTTGCCCCACCAGTGACAATGGCAACTTTACCTGTGAAATCCATAAGATCACGTCCTTTGATTTGATATGTTCATTCTATCACTAAATAATGAACATTCGACTCTTTTTATGGTTAACATTTGTTAACTTTTTAACTAAGTTATACTGGATTTTACGTTCCGCAACCTCCTGTAAAACCGCAGTATCAAAAGGTTTCTGTAAATAAAAACAGCCTATGAACAAATCACAGACTGTTTTGTGTACCATAAAAAATTTTTATTTTTTTAAAATTGAATATAAACATTATATGAGCAAACTTCTCTTAAATAATGGACTAGATCAACGACATTGTCCTGTAAATTATCAAGAGGGACATCTTCTTTTTTCTTACGACCTTCATAGAAGAATGTAAGATGATACTTTGTACTCCATTTTGATTTTTCACGAAAAACGGAGGCACTGACTGCTTCTTCTAAGTCTACTACCCTGAACTCTGTCCCAAAGGAAACTAAAATTCCATCTTTGACAAGTACGCCAAGTTGATTATCAAGATACTCCGCATCATCTAATAACCGTTTCATATCATCCTTGTAGTCAGGGAAAAGTTCGTCAAAACGACGGTAGTGTTTTTTGATGCGACGAACGCGAATGATTTGCCAGCCGAATACAATGACAAAGAATATAATGGCTACGATGAACATCATGATGTCGACAAACCTTTCCGCACTGTTCGTAATGGTTAAATAATGCGTCAGATCCAATTTGTCGAGAGTCGCTTGCACCCAAAGCGGGCTAGCCTTGAACTTCTCTTCAAAGGCTTCCTTCATTTCTGGCGTAATATGTGTTTTGACACTGCTTCTTCCTGTTTTCTTTTTTTCATTAACGACACGTACATTCAAGTAGAAGTCTGAAGGGGCGAGCGCGTTCGTTTTCTCAGAAAGCGCCTCTTTAAACTCTAGAATCTGTTTAATATCAGAAGCATCTGTTTTTAAAAACGATATTCCATAATTGTGTTTCACTAAATAATAAGTTTCATCGTCTATCTCTAACGGGCTTGGGTCGATATCTAACACTTTAATCGAAGTGGACGATGAATCATTTTCCATCTTATAAATGATTTCATGTTCGTATAATTCACGTCCGCTCATAAATCCAAATGACACTATAAATCCCATCATCGCCACTATTAATCCTAACAGGACAGTAAGAATCCATATTCCCCATGTTCGTCTGAAAATCCCTTTATGCAAAACTATTCCACCTTCAATTTGTATTTCTTATCCTAGCAGTCTAAAATCTACTTTCAATCCTAAATTGTATTCTTCGTTTAAATATTCCACAAGATCTTTGAGACGTAATAATTGTCTTCTAAAGAGAATCGAATCGTATTTCTTGTTTGGATATTCAAAGCGGAGATGAACCCTCATGCCGCCTTTTCTTCTGTTCTGAAAAACAAGGTAAGACTTGCTGATCTCTGATAGGTCGATGACGGTAAAGTTAATGTCGTAGCTCACAAGAATGCCTTCCATCACAAGGATCTTGAGTTTTGGATCGACATATTCTGCATCATCCAATAACTGCTTCATATTGTTCGCGTAATCAGGGAAGTACGCATCAAAGCGAGCATACTGTGCCTTCAAGCGACGCGTTTGATAAATTTGGAACGCAATTAGCCCAAGAACGACCGCAAGCATAACAAACGTCATTGCCGAATCTCCCCATTGAGCTTCAGAAGTCGTTAACTTCAAGATTCTGGATTCATCGATTTTCGTCTTAGTATTTTCTGAATACAGCGGGCTCTCTTTATATTTCTTGTAAAAGGCGTCTTTCATCTCAGGCGTTACATTCACCTTCTCATTGGACCCTTTCCCTTTACTCTTCTCTGGTGTTACACGCACACTCAAATAAAAATTCGACGCTTCGAGTGCATTCTCTGCGTTTCCGGCAGCTTTCTTTGCTTCTAAGGCGTTGTTCAATTCATCTGATTTTGCCTCGAAAACCGCAACACCTCGTTCATGTTTCACTAAGTAATAGGTGTGCCCGTTTAGAACAAACGGTTCTGGATCGATATCCATTACTTTAATGGCGACGGATGAACCCTTATCGTTTACATAGTAAACTTCATTGGCTTTGTATAACTCTTCTGCGCTCTGGAAAGATTTGAATCCAGCACGTGCAATGATCACCATCACTACAGTCATTATCGCTACTACAACCCATATCGGACCTGTTCTTCTTGCGTACCCTTTATGCATTTTAAACCCTACTTTCTATTAAATTCGTTGACTCATCTTCTATGAACCATATACCTAATACCATTGATACGGTAGCGATATTTTGGTTCTTTCTTTTTTATTTAGATACTCAACTAATTGGCGAATATTCACTGGAAGATTCTTCAATTGAATGGTTACTTTTTTATTCCCACCAAATCCAAAATCGATGGAATAAGCGATACTTCTTTTTAACTCTTGGAGACGAACTTCAGCATTTCGTACTTCCCGCAACTGAATCACTCTAAAATCGTTATTATAGCAAACTAATTTATGATCCTTCACTAGTATTTTTAGCTTAGGGTCATGAAAATCTGCCTCCGTTGCTAAGACTTTCATCTGCCCTGCGTATCGCGGAAACTCTTTATCAAACACTTCGTATTGTTCCTTCAATGAAAGTACTCGTTTATAGCTAGCGTAAAAGAATACTAACGCTATTAGAAACACAAAGAGAGTCACTACCGTTTCGAATAAACGATTTGTAAAGGATGTAAGGGTTAAATAATGAAGGAAGTCCAGCGGTATAGCGTCTTCTGTCGGCAAGAGCGTTCCCTTCTGATATTGTCTGATAATGGCTTCCTTCATTACTGACGATATATGGACGGTCTTACTCCCTCTACGCCCCTTTGTTACTTCTGGCGTTACTCGAACATTTAAATAAATATTCGCTTGTTTTAAAGGCTCCCAATCATTCGGATTCGCTTTTTTCAAATCCAACAACTGTTGAATGTCTTTAGCCTTCGCTTGAAGTGGCGTAACCCCTTTTTCATGTTTCACTAAATAATAGTCATTTCCATTATATGTGAGGACCTCTGAGTCTATATCCAATACACGAATCGCAACGGAGGTCCCCGCATCCTTCAAACGATAAATATCCCCCATCTTATAGAGTGCCTCTCCCCCCATGTATCCTTTCACGGTTCCAAAGAGAAAGAAAAGCCCCCACATTGTTATGAAAAGAGCAGTTCCCACTAGAGAGAACGTTCTTCTCACATACCCTTTATGCACCTTAATTTCCTACTTTCTATTGCTATTTTTCCAATCGTCCTTAATCTTAACTGGGACGAAGTAATTCACTTTTCGAACGAGACGATACTTGTCTTCTAGTGTCTTTCCATACGTATTTGGAACGAAGGCACGTCTTCTTGTCTTAAACGTAAACTTGATTCCATAATACACACGGCGCCCTGTACTCGTACGATACAAATGAATTTCTTTTAATTCTTTTAGCGGAATCACTGTAAAATGGCTTCCGTAAAAGATAAGTACTTCTTTTACAATCATCGCTTCGAATTTTTCATCGACATAATCTGCTTTTTCTTTAAACTCTTTTTGTTCCCATTCGTTATTCGGGAAGAGTGCATCTAACTGTTTAAATGCGAAATAATATTTCAAGGATAATCCGATGACTTGTCCTAGCAGAAGAAGCACAATCGCTACCATCACTAGTTGTAATAAAAGAATTGGATGACTCCAAACGTCAATATCTTGATAAAAATTAAATTGTTCAAATGTTTTAAAATCTAGCGTGAGAATGATGGCTAGGACTGCGACACTCCCCACAAATAACAGGTAGAAACCTTTCATTCTAGAAAAAATTCGTTTAAACATTTATATACCTCTTTCGTATTATGTATGTATTATACTAAGTTTTTCTTTGTTTGTATAGCTTTAACGGCTGAAAACACAAAAAGAGTGAGAAGAAATGGAATCACCCCTTCTCACTCTCTAAAACCCTAATGATTAAGCATCTGCCTCTTCGCGTTTGGCTTTAATTTCATCAATTAA
Organism: uncultured Streptococcus sp.; assembly: GCA_963548485.1. Taxonomy (GTDB): domain Bacteria; phylum Bacillota; class Bacilli; order Lactobacillales; family Aerococcaceae; genus Granulicatella. The sequence goes on along the minus strand of CAUUUT010000009.1, from coordinate 18,390 downwards.
GCCTTGTAATTCTGCTTCGTCGAAATGATATTTCTCACCACAGAAATGACAAACCACTTCCGCCCCATGATCTTCATCAATTAGATGTTGTAGGTCTTCTACCCCAATAGAAAGAAGTCCAGCGCTGAAACGTTCACGCGTACATCCGCAATGGAATTTCACAGGCATTTCTTCTAACACACGAATATTTTCTTCACCTAATAATCGATTCAAAATATCACGTGGTTGTTCTTGTTGGTCGATTAGTTTAGAGACCATTGGAATTTCACTAATACGACGTTCGATTTCTGAAATGGTCGCTTCGCTCGCTCCTGGTAATAGTTGAATCATAAATCCACCTGCTGCACGAACCGTTTCGTCTGGATTTACAAGAACCGATACCCCAACAGCTCCGTTAATTTGTTCAGAGACTGCTAAGTAATACGTGAAGTCCATTCCCAATTCTCCGTCCACGATTGGTACTTGGCCAGAGAACGGTTCTCTCATATTTAAGTCTTTAATAACTGTAATCGTTCCGTTTGTCCCCACGACACCACGGACATCTAATTTTCCTTTGTCGTTTAATTCAAGGCTCACATGAGGATTCGTAATATACCCACGCATTTCCCCACGACCGTTTGCATCAGCCATGATTTTCCCACCAGGTCCATCTCCATTCACTTGAACTGTGATGCGCTCGTCGCCTTTTAAACTGCTTGCTAATAATTGTGTTCCGATGATGGTACGACCAAGCGCTGCTGTTGCAGAACTCCAAGTGTCGTGTCTGCGTTGCGCTTCTGCGATTGCATCTGTGGCAACCATAGCAACGGCTTTGACCTCATCATTGAACGCCAATACTTTTAATAATGTATCTGCCATTTGTTTCTCCTTTTTTATAGGAAAAGAGCTGTGACAACTGCCTCAGCTCTCCTTCCCTTTGTGTTATTCGTTTTCGTTTTGTTCAGTGAAATCTTCCGCTGGAGTGACATCCGCTACTTCGACTTCTTCCTCTTCTTCTGGAACCTCTTTGCCTTCTGCTTGTTCCGCATCGCGTTTTGCTAAGGCTTTTTTCGTTTCTTCAAAACTTGCCGCTTCTGTTTCGCTTGGATATTCTTCTTCCGCTATTGGAGCTGGCATTTCACCTGTTTCGAAAAGTGATTTAATCGTACGTTCATCTAATGTTTCTAATTCTAGAAGTTTTTGAGCAATTAATTCTAATTGGTCTTTATGTTCTTCAAGAATTTGAAGAGCTTTTTCATGCGCTTCTTTCATGATACGACGTACTGCATTATCGATTTCAAACGCCACTTGATCTGAGTAACCTTTTGTTTGACCATAGTCACGTCCGATAAATACTTGATGATTTCCTTCGTATTGAACAGTTCCTAATTCATCCACCATTCCATACTCTGTAATCATGCTACGAACGATTGCTGTCGCTTGTTCAAAGTCATTGCTTGCTCCTGTAGTCTTCACGCCAAAGATAAATTCTTCAGCAGCACGACCACCAAGAAGTCCAACTACTTGTTCGAACAATTCTTCTTTTGTCATTAAGAAACGATCTTCTTTTGGAAGCATGATGGCATATCCGCCAGCGCGTCCACGAGGAACAATCGTTACTTTATGAACCACACGCGCATCGCTTAAGACCATACCAACAATTGTATGCCCTGCTTCGTGGTAAGCCACCATTTCGCGTTCTTTCTTGCTGATAGCACGGTCTTTTTTGGCCGGACCTGCAATCACACGGTCATGTGCTTCATCCACGTCTAATGCGTCGATAGCTGTTTTATCACGACGAGCGGCTACTAAAGCTGCTTCGTTTAATAAGTTTTCAAGTTCTGCACCAGAGAATCCTGGAGTTTGTTGCGCAATTACTTTTAAGTCCACGTCTTTTGCAAGTTTCTTATTGCGTGCGTGTACTTTCAGAATCGCTTCACGGCCTTTTACGTCTGGACGACCTACTAAGATTTGACGGTCAAAACGTCCTGGACGAAGTAAGGCTGGGTCTAATACGTCTGAACGGTTTGTTGCGGCAATCACGATGATTCCCTCTGTTCCTTCGAACCCGTCCATTTCAACTAGTAATTGGTTTAATGTTTGTTCACGTTCGTCGTGTCCGCCACCCATTCCGGCACCACGTTGACGACCAACGGCATCGATTTCATCAATAAAGATAATTGCTGGAGCATTTTTCTTCGCGTTTTCGAATAAGTCACGAACACGGCTTGCCCCAACCCCTACGAACATTTCTACGAATTCAGAACCTGAAATCGAGAAGAAAGGTACGTTTGCTTCACCGGCAACGGCTTTAGCAAGAAGGGTTTTACCTGTCCCTGGAGGGCCCTCAAGAAGTACCCCTGCAGGAATACGAGCACCAAGCGCTGTAAATTTACGTGGGTCTTTTAAGAACTCTACCACTTCTACAAGCTCTTGTTTTTCTTCTTCGGCACCTGCTACATCAGAGAAGCGCACTTTCACGTTTTGTTTCTTCTGATTTGTCGCACGGCTCTTACCGAAGTTCATTGGATTGTTACGTCCACCTTGGCCTCCTTGGCTCATAAACATTGTATAGAGTAAGAACCCTAATACGCCAAGTGGTAATACGACTTGTAATAAAACGGAAATCCATACGCCTGTTGAGCTTTCTGGTAAAGATTCAACTTTTGTATTTTTAGATTGAGCCGCTTCATTAATTTCTTTAATCGTTGAGTCATTTGGTAAGACTGTTGTTTTGAAGTTTGTACTCTTTGTTGAGCGATTATCAAAAATAGATAACCCATTTTGATTTTTAGCTTCCTGCGTTGTTTGCTCTTTCGGATTTGTATATTCCCCAGTAATGGTATACACAGAATTCGAATATTGCATCTTAATCTCTTTGATTTCGCCACTTTTCAGACTTTGCATAAATTCTGTATATGAAATATCTGCAATAGGACCTTTTGAATCCCCGTTAAACATTCCAACAAAAATGACAATAGCTCCGAAAATTAAGATATATAGTAAGCTAGATCTAAGTATTGATCGATTGTTATTATTATTCATTGTACCTCCCCATCTTCTTAAAAAAGAAGAACGATAGTTAAATTGACTACCGTTCTATCATAACATATTTGACTTTTATTGACGAATAGTTTTACTCATTCTTAATCTTCATAAAATTCGGGTTTTAAAACACCGATACATGGTAAGTTACGGTAGAATTGTTTAAAGTCTAATCCGTATCCTACTACAAATTTATTTGGTACTTGAACCCCTACATAATCTGCTTCGATTGCTTCTTCGCGACGTTCAGGTTTATCTAATAAAGTCACCACTTTTACGCTTGCTGCTTGGCGGTGTTTTAATAATTCAACCACGTGTTTTAAAGTACGGCCTGTATCGATAATATCTTCCACAATAATCACGTGACGATCTTTAACGCTTTGTCCTAAGTCTTTTAAGATACGCACTTCGCCGCTTGATTCGAATTCATTTCCATAACTAGATACATCCATGAAATCAATTTCTAAATTGCAGTCCATCGCGCGGACTAAATCTGCCATAAAGAAAATAGCACCCTTAAGAATACAAATGACTAACGGATCTTTACCACGGTAATCTTCCGCTAACGTAGCACCTAACTTCTTAATCGTTTCTTGTAACTGTTCTTCTGATACTAAAATTTCTGACATATCATTTTTTAACATGTGTGCACCTCGTTTTGTTTTCGTAAGATAGAATCATTTTACCAGTTTCCTCTTCAAAGAACAACGGTTGAGCATAGCGATAACCCAAAATGGCGCGAATTTTTTTTGAGGCGTCTTCCAACACCCAAATTTCCTTGCGTTCTTCGAGTGGAATCTTCGAATTGATAAACCATCTTGAGAGTTTTTGATGTTTGGTTTCACTGGCATCTAGCGCAATCTTATCTCCTGGTTTTGCATGACGAATCGTGAGCGGGAAGTCCTTTGGATAAACAGGAATTGCAAAATCCGAAGAGGTCTTTCCTGTTGTTAGTAAAATTTGTTCATCTTCATTTGGTCGAATTAATGTATCTTCCGGTTTTTCTAACACATATTCGATATTTGGAACTACCTTTTGACGTCCCTTTTCAAATGTACATTCCTCATAGCGTTTCTTAAACTTCCAGCCATTTGGAAGGTCAATGGTCAGTTGCGCTTTGTCAGAACCAACCTTTTCTAAGATTTGCTCCATCTGCACTACAGAAATCGTCGTATCCATTTGCATCAACACTTGTTGTAAGAGCAGTCGTTGCATTTCAACGGGTTCTTTGAGGAACGCTTCACGGTGGAAGACAACTTTCTTCTTCCCTTTTTGGAAAATCTGATTTTGTTTTTCTTCTAGGATGGGCACTAAGCATGCCACCGCATCCGCAATCATCTGCGCACTCTTTTGGAAGTGGCTTCCGGCATTTGGATTTTCCTCTTTCAAGAACGGAATGACATGATGACGATATCTGTTTCTTGTATAGTCATCCGATTCATTCGATTCATCTTCTAAATAAGGGACATCATATTTTTGAGCCTCTTCGTAGAGTTCTTTTTTCTCATACGATAGGAATGGACGTAAAATCGACAAGTTTTTCACGTGACGTTTTTCCTTCATTCCAGCAAGACCTTCGAGCGTACTTCCACGCGACCATTTCATTAAAACAGTCTCCATTTGATCATCTTGGTGATGTGCCAATACTAAATAGTCCGCCTGATGCTTTGACGTCACTTCGCGGAAGAAATCATATCTAAAATCTCGTAATGATTTTTCAGAAGTCGCTTCACCTTCTGCTTCGTGCCAATGCTTTGTCTCGATTGGAATCTGATGAAGCTTGCAGAAACGATGGACGAGTTGCTCCTCATCCGCAGCTTGTGCTCTCAAGCCATAATTCACATGGGCCACTACGAGTCGATCTGTGGCATCGTCTCCAAATAGAGTGACCATCGCATTCAAAAGAACCATCGAATCGACGCCTCCGGATACGGCAAGCACATATTTTTTCTCAGTATAGTTTTCTACATTTCTTCTAAAAAACGCTGTTAGTTGATGTTGCATTGGCCTCTCCTTTCTGTCAAAAAAATCTCCTCCAGTTTTCACCAGAAGAGATTTGTGGTTTCATTATGAACGGCGACCGCCACGGCCCCCACGTTTCCCTTCAGTGTTACGTTTCAATGAAGTTAAACGGTCTTCAGAGTCTTTCAAGAAGGAACTCATTAGAGAATCGAAATCTGTTGCTTTTGCTTGCGAAGGAGATTTCTTTTCGAATGGAGCTGCAGTTCTGCCAGCAGAGCGATTTTTCTTAAAGTCTTGAGAGTCATTACGTGGTGTAAAAGGTTTCTTTGCACGTGGTTTATCCGCTGAATCTTCTTTTGGTTTATCAACGGCACGACGAATTGAAAGGCTAATTTTGCCATCATCCGCAATTGTCATGACTTTGACTTTAACCTCGTCTCCAACTTTTAAAACTTCTTTGATATCTTGAATATATGAATCAGACACCTCGCTAATGTGAACAAGACCTGTCTTACGATCTCCTAAATCCACAAAAACTCCAAAATTTGTAATTCCAGTAACTTTACCAGGGATTACGTTTCCTACTTCGATTGACATATAAAAAGCGTTCCTCCTTCATTATTCCCTTTTTGATACACGCTTGACGTATCGAAAAGATTCATTGACTAACGGTTTTGAGTTGTCACCTTAACAACAGTTTCCCCTTGTTCAACTTCTTCTTTTGCTTGTTGTGCTTTGTGCTCTGCAGTGTCCCGCGGTGTACTGAAGATGATTTCTCCAGTTTTGCTTAAATAATATTCACTACGCGCTAACTTCGCGATATATTCATCGCTTTGAAGAAGCTCCACTTGTTGTTGTAAAGATTCCTTTTGCTTTTCAGCAAATTCTTTTTCAGCCTTCGCTTGTTCGATTTTTTGATCTAATTGATTTGCTTGGCTAATTTGGTTCCCAATTCCGACAATCATTGACCCCGAAATAGCGATGGCACCAATCACAATTAGCTTTGTCATTAGTGAATGGCTCTTCCAAACGGGAGTAGAAGGTTTTTTCTGTTGTAACTTTTGATTCATAGAAATTACATTTGAATTTCTTTGTTGTGTTTCTTGCTTCACCTTAATTGTCTCCTTTTTTACTTATACAAACTGAGTATAACAAGAATGACGCTCATCGTCCATGGTTACACTAAGATTTTTTATAAATTTTTGTAAACTTCCTTTGAAATCAAAAATGATTCCGCTTTTCTAACAGAGTTCTTTATAATAACTGTACTGTTATTATAGAATCCGTTCGTCTTTGCGGAATCATTTGTAGTTTATCTATAGTTTTTAGTTAACATCCTCAGTACGAAGTTTCACGCGTTTAATCACCACTTGATTCTCCGTTTCACGAATGTAGTTTTTCAAGTTCTCAATAATAATCTCTTCATCATTATGAATGCGAATCACGAGCTCATATTTCTCACCATCGAGTTCGCGCGCTTCAACTTGAATCGATTGATAATCTTCAAAGTGGCAGTAATTATAAATCGACTGCACAATGGTTGGGTCTGGAATTTCACAGTAAATATTTACTTGACGTTGTTTTCCTTGCAAGATTGGTTGATACGCTAATTTTTGGACGATGACAATAATCGCGGCACAAACCGACCCGAAGAACCAGAATCCTCCGCCAATCGCAAGTCCAATCCCAGATGTGGCCCAAATTCCTGAAGCGGTGGTTAGTCCACTCACGCGTTTTTCACGCATGAAGATGATTCCCCCACCGATAAAGCTGATACCGCTGACGACTTGAGCAGCCACACGAGCTGTATCGTAGTGCGGCGTATCCAGAAAGGCCTCTTTTGAAATAATCATCATTAAACAAGAAGTGAGCGCCACAATCATATGTGTTTTTACCCCAGCTTGTTTATTTCGGGAGGTACGTTCGTAACCGATGGCAAGTCCACAAATACATGAAATTAAAATCGCCAAAAAGTGACGCAATTCCATCATTGCGTTAAATGGTTGTAGTATATTGATTGCATTTAAATCCACGGTTTTCCCTCCTTATTTCTCTTAAAAAAGCACTATTAATCATACTCTTTTTATATTTTTTCGTCAACAGAAAACGCATTCAAAAAGAACCCTTCTCCCTAAAAAAAAGAATACGACATCTCTGCCGTATTCTTCCTTCATTATAGTTCTAACTCTTCTTTAATGAGCTTTTCTTCTAGAATCGTAAACATTTCCTTCGCGTCTTCTTTTCTCGTTGAATCCATCAATGCTTCAACTTGGACTAAGACATGTTTGTTCCCGAATTGAATTGCGATTTTATCTCCTACTTTCACGTCCGTTGAAGATTTCGCTACTTTATCATTAATAAACACACGTCCTTTGTCGGCTACTTCTTTTGCAACCGTACGGCGTTTGATTAATCGTGATACTTTTAAAAACTTATCGAGTCTCATCATTTTCCTCTTTTCTACCAAATTTTCTAAGTAAGGTCTTTCCTTTTGGAATTAGAACCCATTCGCGTTTCGTAAATAAATTCCATTTCATCGTTCCTGCCAGGAAAATCACCACTCCTATTAAGGCAAAGACGATGGAAAAGACAAAGGCCATCGTTCTGGAATCTTGCAAGGCGGCAACATGCCACGCTCCGTATGATAATACCGAAACAATAACGGTCATGCCAAGCGCAATGCCTGAAAGGTTCTGCATAAAGTTCCCGTCACGAAGGACACTAGTCATAATCTCTTTTGAAAAAGCCATCATCACACCCATCATGACACAAAGTCCAAGCGCTGTGGCAAGGCTAGCACCAAGCGTTCCAAACATCGCTACGAAGAGGTAGTTCGTACCAGCTTTCACTGCGAGCCCTGCTGTGAGGGCGAGTAGCGTTTTTGGATATTGATGCTGACTTTGAAAAATACCGTGTAGCGACATAATCACAGATGCAAAGAAAATACTAGTGACATAAACTAACAGCACCGCTTGCCCTTGTGCATCTCCAAAGAGTGCCGTATTTAACCATGGCAAGATGGCTATCATCCCCATCGTTGCAACGAGTGAGAAAGTCATCGTCATTCGAAGCAGTGATGCGGATAATCTCTTAAACTCTAAGTCGTGCCCTTTCTTAAAGGCACGCGATAACATCGGCATATAGCTTGATGAAAATCCGACTCCGACCACCATTCCTAATTGAACAAGCGGCTGCCCTCTATCGTAAATCCCCTTGAGGTCTTTTGCGACTTCCGGAAGCATCCCTTGATTCGTTAACACATTATATACCGAGAACGAATCCACCAATTGGAACAAGACCAAAATCGAACTTAAGAGACAGATAGTTCCTCCTTCAAAGGCAAAGCGTTTAAAGAGATGCCCAAATGTCGGCACTTCCATTTCTACTGGTGTAATCGTCAAGCTGTCGAGCGGATCTTTGGTTTCTTTCAATACATAATACAGCATCACGAGAATCGCAAACACTGCCGCAATCGTCGCACTCGACATCGCCCATGTTCCCATCGTGTAGTAGTCTGAAATGGTGCTGCCAAACAGACTCGCCACAAAGAGAATCACCGCGACACGAACGACCTGCTCCACCACTTGAGAGATGGCAGTCGGCATCATTCGAAAGCTTCCTTGGAAATACCCCCTTGTGATGACTAGAAACGGCATCAACAGAAACATCCACGATACACTTTGGACGACTGGCAAGAGTTCTACGTCTCCCATCCAGTGGGCAATCATTCCCGCACCCAAATGAAGAAAGGCAAAAATCCCCACTCCAACAAGGCTTGCGATCACGAATAGCTGCTTCAATAGTTTCTTTAAATGTGTCGACTCCAAGTATTCCGCGACTACATTGGACACGAATACCGGGAATCCCGTTAATGCAAAGGTCATGCCGATTCCATAGATAGGATACACCTGTTGATATACATAAAATCCGGTGTTTCCTACCATGTTTTGGAAAGGAACTCGGTACACCGCACTTAAAATCTTAGCAATAAACGCGGCAATCGAGAGCGCAATCGCCCCTTGCATCATCCCTTTACTATTTATCTTCTTCATGTTTTTCCTCATCGCGGGCTAGAATTTCCCCGCATGTTTTTACAAACAGTTTAACTTGCTCCAGCCATAAGTCAACAGGCTTTTGCGTGATATTTAATAAAATCTGAAGACTTTCGCCCTTGTTGGACACTTGCGCTGGTAATTTCACTGGACCAAGCGCTTCAAAGACGGGTATTCCTTGCAGACGAGTGGCAGAAGGTTGCGCAATCGTAATCGTCACCGAATTATCTTTTCGTTTAATCGATACGACGTCAATCTCGTTGGCGTAATGCTTAATCAATCCAACCTCTGCTAATGCACTCACTTCATCCGGGAAGTCACCGAAGCGGTCGATAAAGTCATCGAGCAATTCTTCATAAGCTTCCACACTATCAATCGAGCGAATTCGTTTGTACATCTCGATTTTTTGACGTTCGTCTTGAATATAGCTTGCTGGAATATACGCATCAATCTGTAAGTCGATTTCAACCGTTTCTTCGTCCGACTTCACTTCTTTTCCTTGTTTCTTCAACACGGCTTCACTTAATAATTGAGAATATAAATCGAATCCGACCGAATCGATAAATCCGTGCTGTTGTTTTCCAAGTAAATTCCCTGCTCCACGAATCGATAAATCACGCATGGCAATCTTGAAGCCAGAGCCGAGTTCTGTAAAGTCGCGCATCGCTTGCAGACGCTTCTCGCTGACTTCCGTTAAGACTTTATCTGGTTGATACATGAGGTACGCATAGGCGATGCGGTTTGTACGCCCCACACGTCCACGCAATTGATACAACTGCGAAAGCCCCATATGATCGGCATTTTCAATAAAGAGGGTATTGACGTTTGGAATATCCACCCCGGTTTCGATAATCGTCGTCGTCACTAATACATCGTATTCCCCTTCAATAAATTGATAGAGAATATTTTCGAGCGTCGTCTCACTCATTTGTCCGTGAATCACACCCACACGACATCCTGGAACAAGAGCTCTCAGTTCATCCGCCTTCTTCTCAATCGTCTCAACACGATTATATAAATAGAAGACTTGGCCGCCACGAGCCATTTCACGCTCGATGCCGTCACGAATCGTCATTGGATTTTGTTCCATCACGAATGTTTGAACCGGATAACGGTTTGCCGGTGGTGTCTCGATAACGGATAAATCACGTACCCCAAGCATTGACATATGCAAGGTTCTTGGAATTGGTGTTGCCGTCAGCGTCAATACGTCCACTTGTGATTTCAATTGTTTCAACCGTTCCTTATGCTTCACGCCAAAGCGTTGTTCTTCGTCGACAATTAAAAGTCCTAAGTCTAAAAACTGTACGTCTTTTGAAAGTAGACGGTGAGTCCCGATGACGATATCCACCGCTCCCTTACAAAGCTTCTCAATCGTTTCTTCTTGTTCTTTTTTACTACGGAAACGACTTAATAATCCGATGGTAAATGGATAATCCGCAAAGCGTTGTACGAAATTCTCGTAATGTTGCTCGGCCAGAATCGTTGTTGGCACTAAAACGGCCGCTTGTTTTCCATCCATGACCGCCTTGAAGACCGCACGCATGGCTACTTCCGTTTTCCCGTATCCAACGTCTCCGACAAGCAGACGGTCCATCGGTTTGTCCTTTTGCATGTCTTCCTTAATTTCCGCGACACTTCGCAATTGGTCTTGCGTTTCTGTGTATGGAAAAGCCTGTTCGAATTCTTGTTGCTCAACGGTATCGCGGCTAAACGCATATCCTTTTTCGGCGTCACGTTTGGCGTATAATTCGATGAGTTCATCGGCGATATCTTCAATCTTGGCCGTTACTTTCCGTTTCGTCTTCGCCCATTCCGTACCGCCCAATTTATTGAGTTTTGGAACTTTCGCGTCAGACGAGACATATTTTTGAACGAGCTTAATTTGCGTCACCGGAACAAAAAGATTCCCGCCATCTTGATAATGAATCGACATGTAGTCTTGGTGGATACCGCCAATTTCTAGCGTCTCCATCCCTTGGTACACACCGACCCCGTGGTTCACGTGGACCACATAGTCCCCAACCGCTAATTCGGTATAGCTCTTCAAGCGTTCCGCGTTCGAGATTTTTTGATTTCGCGGTGCACGTTTCGTAAGTTTATTGAATAATTCGCGTTCCGTAAGAATGGCAAATTTATCTTCTGGCAGTTCAAATCCATTGTGCATCTTGCCGACCATGATTTGAAGTTGCCCTTCCAGTACCATCCCGTTTGAAATCACAATCTTAATTTCAAAATCGGCAAAGGTTTGTTCGACCTTTTGCGCACGTTTGTCGTCATCGACTAAGACGATGACCGTTGCGCCTTGTTTCTTCCAACGGTCTGCTTCGACTTTCACCATCGGCATTTGCGAGAAGAACTGTGTCATCGTACGCGTCGTAATCGGATGAATGGCATCGAATGCTAATCGTCCAAGCCCTTTTTGGAAAATGGCGAAATACGTTCTCGAGAGTGGACTGTCTTTTAACACTTTTCGTCCATCTTGAACAAGCGACAATCCAGAAGCAATCGCACCCGTTTCGATATGGTGTGTCTTCCAATAGCCTGCCTCTTCTTCTAATGTTTTGCTCTTTTCAACAAAACGAGCATAGTCATCAATAATGAGGTATGCATCTTTAGCAACATAATCTAATAGGCTGGTCTTCTCAGGATAAATACATTCCAAGAAATACGTTAAGTTGGATGGAAATTCTCCATTTTCTAATTGTGCATCGATGGCTTGTTGAATATTGGAAACTTGGTTTTTTCGCTCTTCACTTTGAGCCGCCTTCACGTCCTTTTCATAGAGCGCGTGAATTTTGGCTTGCGCCTTCCAGACAGCTTCCTTTTGAAGTGGCAAGTCTGTAGCTGGTAAAATGCGCACTTCATTAATGACATCCATCGAACGTTGTGTCTCCGCGTTAAACGCACGAATCGAATCCACTTCTGTATCAAAGAAGTCCAGACGTAGTGGATACTCTTGGTCGAGTGGGTAAATATCAACGATACTTCCACGAAGCGCAAATTCACCAGGAGTCGCAACCATATTTTCACGACGATATCCTAATTCCACTAATTGCTCCACAAAGGCATCCATCGATTCGATTTCAGACCCCATCGCAAGTTCAATGGCGCTCTTCTTCCACACCTCTGCTGGCACTAAGAGCTTTTGAATCCCAGAGAGCGGCACAATGACGATTCCTTTTTGCCCTCGACTTAAGAAATCGAGCGTGCGAATGCGTTGGCTCACCACATCCGGCGACATTACTGAGAAATCCGCCGCAAGCGACTCTTCTACCGGGAAGAGATGGACTACCTCATCGTCGTACCACTCTGATAGCTCTTCATAAGTCTGCGTCGCTTGCAAGAGTGTTGGTGTCACAATCACTAATTGCTTGTCCAATTTCTCAAACGCGCAAGACTGAGCCAAGTGCTTTACAGACCCACTAAGCCCTAGCACGAGTTGACTCTCATGAAGAGGGAGTGTATCCAACCACTCTTTAAATCCTTTCAGTTTACTAATCGTTTGTTGCACTAATTGCATAACTTTCTCCTTTTTCCAACGACAAAAAGAGACCGCAAAAAAATTTGCAGCATCTCTTTTCCTCTATTTACTAATTAAATTGATTCATTGTTTTAACGAAATCATCCGTTTCAATCCACGAACGAATCGCATCGACACTCTTTTGCACTGCAAAAATAATGTCCTCTTCTTCCTCTTTTTCAAAGCGGTTGAGCACATGTCCTACGACCGTACGTCCATCTTTTGGACGCCCAACCCCCACTTTAATCCGGTTAAACTCGCTAGTTCCTAGACACGAAATAATACTCTTAATTCCGTTATGTCCTCCGGCACCACCTTTTTGACGAAGACGAATCTTTCCAACCGGCAGATCCATATCATCATACACAACAAGCAAGTCTTCGATTCCAATTTTAAAATAATTCATCAGCGGACGAATCGCTTCACCCGATAAGTTCATAAACGTCAATGGCTTCATGAAGATGACTTTCTCGCCACCGATTTGCACTTGTGCAAATACCGCATCAAAAAGCGCCTTATCAAAATCAAACTTCTCTTGATAGGCCACTTCATCCATTGTCATGAACCCGACATTATGTCTTGTCCCTTTATACTTTGCTCCAGGATTCCCTAGACCAACGACTAATTTCATACTTTCACCTATTCTTTTTTCTTCTATTTTGCTATTATACCATACCCCTACACCGTCCCGTTATTAATTCACTTTTTCACGAAATTGTGTTTTTTATGTATTATTTGTCATAAAAAAGGTCTTCTGAAACTCAATTTTCCAAAAATCGTGCTATACTTATTTATGGATATTCCATCACTAATTTTTTAGGAGGTATGAATATGGAAAAATCTCAAAAACATGGTAATAAAGTAATTTTAGTCGGTGACGGTGCCGTTGGTTCTAGTTACGCATACGCACTTGTATTACAAGGGATTGCAGAAGAACTAGGAATTATCGACATCAATTTCGAGAAAACAGAAGGCGATGCGTTAGACTTATCACATGCCTTAGCTTTCAATGCCCCTAAAAAAATCTATGCAGCTAAATACGAAGACTGCCACGATGCAGATATCGTATGTATCACAGCTGGTGCTCCTCAAAAACCTGGCGAAACTCGCTTGGATTTAGTATCTAAAAACTTAAAAATCTTGAAAAACATCGTAGACTCTATTATGGCTAGCGGATTCAACGGAATCTTCTTAATGGCGACTAACCCAGTAGATATCTTAACTTACGCAACTTGGAAATTCTCAGGACTTCCAAAAGAACGCGTTATCGGATCTGGTACTTCTCTAGATAGTGCTCGTTTCCGTCAAACAATCGCTGAATTAGTGGGCGTTGACGCTCGTAACGTTCATGGATATATCATGGGTGAACACGGGGACACTGAATTCCCAGTTTGGTCACATACAAACGTCGGCGGTTTACAAATCTATGAATGGGTTCGCCAAAATCCACACGTAGATGAAGAAAAATTAGTTGAAGTATTCTTCCAAGTACGTGACGCGGCTTACGAAATTATCGCTAAAAAAGGCGCTACTTACTACGGTATCGGTGCTACTCTAGCGCGTATTACAAAAGCCATCTTAAACAACGAACAAGCCATCTTCCCATTATCGGTATATCTTGAAGGTCAATACGGCCAAGAAGATATTTATATCGGAGCCCCTGCCGTAATCGGACGTGAAGGAATTCGTCAAATCATCGAAATCCCTCTAGCAGACTCTGAACAAGAGAAAATGAACTTATCTGCAAAAACATTGAAATCCATCTTACACGATGCTTTCGAAAAATTAGAAGCAGAAAATAACTAATGAAATGACAAAAACACCGGGCCAAGAAAATTCTTGGTCCGGTGTTTTTCATATTCTTAAAATAACGCTAATAGCGGTACAAGTAGAATCGGCATAAAGATGGATGGTAAGAAGTTTAAAATTTTAATCTTCGTAATCCCTAGTAAGTTCATCGCTAAACCGACTAAAAGAACCGAACCCACTGCAGACATCGATACGGTTACCACATCATTCAAATGAGGAGCTACTAGTTGAGATAATCCCACTAAAACTAACTCATATCCAATGACCGCTACAGCTGAAAGTCCAACTCCAATTCCTTCCGTTGCCGCAAGGAAGATAGAAGTAATCCCATCTAATACTGACTTCGTTTGAAGCAATGTTGTATCGCCAGTAATTCCTAACTGGATAGAGCCCATTGTGGCAAGTGCTCCCACGCAGAAAATCATGACTGCTGCAACGAACCCTTCACCGATATTTAAATTGTTTTTTTTGTCTTTTGATGCCTTCTCTTGAAGCCAGTCTGAGAACTTACGTACTCGCTCATCCAGTTGTAGCCCTTCTCCGACAACGCCACCGCATACAAGCGATAAAATCATCACCAAGCTATTCGGGATTTGAATCGCACCTTTAATTCCAACTAGAAATACACATAGCGCTAACCCTTGCATTATATGTTGTGCGAAACGCTCTGAAATTATATGTCGTAAAAACACACCAACAAGCGCTCCGATAACAATTGCTGTTCCATTTATTAATATAATCACTCGAAAAACTCCTTCATTTAAACTGTCTCGTGAAGGAATTTCTCTCCTTACACTATTCCACAAACAAACTTTGCGGATCTTCAAAAGGACTTGCGCCGTCCTCTTCTGTTTCGTGTTTTCGCTCTAAGAAGTACACTTCCTCAATCACCACTTCGGTTACATACACCTCTTGATGATTCTTGTTGGTATAGCGACGGGTATTGAGTCGTCCTTCCACCCCAATGCGGTCTCCCTTTTTGACAAACTTGCCGATTCGTTCTGCAATTTTGCCCCAGGCGACCACTTGGATAAAGTGTGAGTGATATGAATCATCACTGTTGCGGTAAACATTTTGCACCGCGATGGTATTGTTAAACACACTCTTTCCGGAAGGTTGAAGCTGTTGCACCTCTACCTCTTTGACAACACGACCAATTAAAGATACTAAGTTCATAAGACGAACCTCCTATAGTTTTTTCTATAGTAAGCTACGTCCAGATACTTCTAATTGGCTTTTCCTTCTTCTCTTAATTTTTGAGAAAATTCTGAAATCTTACGCAATCTGTGGTTGACCCCTGATTTTGAGATAGGCCCAGAAGGTAACATCTCGCCCAACTCTTTCAAACTAATTTCTGGATTCTCTAAACGAATTTTTGCAATATCCGATAATTTATCCGGCAAGGCATCGAGTCCTACCGTATCTTCAATGTATTGAATCTCTTCGATTTGACGAGTGGCTGCGTTCACCACTTTGTTAATATTGGCATTCTCGCAGTTGACTAAACGATTCGCCGTATTTCGCATATCGCGGATAATACGGATATCTTCAAAATGCAGCATCGCCTTGGAAGCATGAATCACGGCAAGGAAGTCTGCGATTTTCTCGGCTTCTTTCAAGTACGTGATATACCCCTTACGACGCTCAATCGTTCTGGCATTCAATCCAAACGCATTCATCATCTGACAAATATCATCGTTATGCTCTTCGTAAATCGAATAAATCTCTAAGTGGTAACGACTCGTTTTCGGATCATTAATCGAACCGCCAGCCAGAAACGCCCCACGAAGGTAGGCACGCATCTTCTCTTCGTCTTCACGAACATTTTCTGGAACGCGCATATTAAATAAGCCGCTCGACTTGATATTCAAGTCTTCCAGAATCTCTTCTGTTCCATGTTTTAAACGTACGATATACACATTGTTCTTCTTCAGTTTCATCTTACGGCGAACCAAGAGTTCACTTTCTACTTGATAATACTTCTTCAAGAGCACGTAAATCCGTCTGGCAATCGCCGCGTTTTCCGTTTGGATATTTAAAATCAATTGACGATTCAAAATCCCAACCGCCCCATTCATTCGAATGAGCGCCGCAAGTTCATATTTTGAATAGTCATATTGCACTTCTAGTTGTGTTAATTCTTGCTTTGTTTCTGCAGCAAATGATAGTAAGGACACAGGCCTCCTCCTTTCTCTTCTAGTCATGTTGAAGGAGCCAAGAGGAAGTCTTGGCTCCTATTTCATTGGTAATTATTCAATTCGTGCACTTTGTAAGAGACGGAATAATTCGTCGATGACTTTTTCACCATCATGGTATACGCCTTTTTCGCGTAATTTAATAAAGTCAGACGACACTACTCGGCATCCCTCGTCGCGCAATCCTTGGAAGTCGTACTTCACTTGGTAAAGATACTCTTCGTTCTTTTGTTGGTTTAAGTACTCTTCTGGCACTGCCTCTGTATTCACGAGAACCGTGTCGATAAACCTGGTTCCTAAATGGTCATGCAACACGCGTACATGATCTGCATCGGTAAAGTGTTCCGTTTCCCCACGTTGCGTCATAATGTTACAGATGTACACCACTTCCGCTTTCGTTTCGCAAACGGCTTTACCAATATCACTAATCATTAAGTTTGGCAAGATACTCGTATAAAGACTACCAGGTCCTAGTACAACCATATCGGCTTCCATAATCGCATTGATGACTTCACGTGCCGCCATTGGAGTTCGGCTCTCATCAGGCTTACGATTCTCGTCGTAGCAATGCACGGAAACCTTTTTAATCTTCTTACGATATTTTACGAGCTTAGATTCACCATCTACAATCGTTCCATCTTGGAATTCAGCGCGTAGTAATAATGGCTCTTCAGCGGCAGGATACACATGTCCTTCCACCGCCATCATACGGCTTAGGAGACGAATCGCATCGAAAATATTTCCACGCATCTCTGTTAAGGCCGCAATAATTAAGTTTCCAATCGCATGTCCGGCGAAGAATTGATCGTCGGAATTAAAACGATATTGGAAAATTTCTTTTTGTAAAGCGTTCATCGGAGAAAGAGCAATCATACAGTTCCTGATATCTCCTGGTGGCACAACGTTCATATAATCTCGAATGATTCCTGAACTTCCACCATCATCGGCAACCGTTACAATCGCAGTCACATCCGCATCTCTCTTACGAAGGTTTCTCAGTAGAACAGGAAGCCCTGTCCCTCCACCAATAACGGTGATTTTAGGACCTTTCTTTCTCGGAGGATTTGGTGTTACCTCGAACATCATGATCGTCCATTCCCTTCTTTACGACGGTCTTTGTCACGATGAGAGATTTTCACGTTATAAGAGTCTGATAATAATTCGCGTCCGATACGTTCTGCAAAAGCTACAGAACGGTGTTGACCACCAGTACATCCGATGGCAATCGTCACGCTAGATTTTCCTTCTTTTTTGTAGCCTGGAATTGAGAAGTCGAGTAAGTCCATCAATTTGTGATAGAACGTCTTCGCTTCTGGTTGGCTCATGACATAATCATACACAGGTTCATCTAATCCAGTGAGTGGACGTAACTCTGCAATATAGTGTGGATTTGGTAAGAAACGTACATCCATCACGACATCCGCATCGATTGGAAGTCCGTATTTAAATCCAAATGACATCACTTGGATTGTGAAAATTCCTTCGCTGCCTGTAGAGAATGCTTGCATGATTTCTTCACGTAATTTACGAGGTGAAAGATTTGTTGTATCAATCACTTTTTGCGCACGTGTCTTAATATCTTGCAATAAACGACGTTCCGCAATAATCCCATCGTAAATACGACCATCACTTGCTAGAGGGTGCGTTCTTCTTGTTTCTTTGTAACGAGAAACAAGCGCATCATCGCTCGCTTCTAAGAATAAAATTTTTGTTGTAATAAATGATGTGTTATCAAGGCCTGCAATAGCTGACATGATTTCATCAAAGAATGCGCGTGAACGTAAGTCGATTACGAGCGCAATTTTTGTAATTTTTCCTGATTCTT
>CAUUUT010000008.1:0-31693 GCA_963548485.1 uncultured Streptococcus sp. | reverse complement strand
GTCGTTTTAATTCACGATTCACGAGACCAAGCGAATAGCCTGAAAGCTCTGCTAACTCTCTTTGGTTATGAATATCTTGTTGTTTAATAAGTTTTAGTAAATCGAGATTTGTTTTGTTCATATTATTTACCTCTCGTATTTTTGTGAACAACAATAGTATACTTTGTTCCTTCACCAACTGCAAGTTTTTCGTGGTAAAGAAAGTGTTAAGAGTATAAAAAAAGACTAGAGAAGTATCTCTCTTCCCTAGCCAATAAAATCAATATTCAATTGCATCGATAAGATACCTGCTTCACTCTTTAAGTAGAATCCATATTTATCCACGCTATAATCAATGACATTATGCTGATCAAACATCATCGCATAATGACTTGCAAAAACCATTTCTCCAATATTTGTCTCAAAAACTTGATCGTACTTTGGAGGAAGATTTTCTTTTTGATTTTTCTTTAATACCACTAAATGATATTTATCGTAAACCTGACAATGGCATCCTACCATCCCCTCATAAAACGGGCTATCGCCATCGACATAATCCATCACATAGAACACATCCGTTAAACCGCGCTCTTGTAACAGGACGCCTAATTTTGCTTTTGCTGCTTCACTGACTGTAAAGTCCATACTCATTCCTCTTTCGATCAAAAAAGGAGACAATTGTCCCCTTCATGATTATTGTTCTTTTGATTCTTCTTCAGATTTTTTAGCACGATCTTTGATAATGGAATCAAGTGATGGTGGTGTTACTTCGATATGAGTGGGTGTATTTAATACGAGATCCCACTCTTCATTCTTAATCATATCTAATTGAGTTTGCGTTAAAATTTGAAGACGTTGACGGAAAATACGTGTTTCTTTCTTAATTAAATCTGTTTCACGGTTAATTTCAGTTGCTTTTTCAGCGGCTTCTCTCAACATTGCTTGTGCTGCTTTTTCAGCTTCAAACACGATGATTTCAGCGTCTTTACGTGCGTTTTCTCGTAGACGATCTGCTGCTTCTTGTGCAACAAGGATTGATTTATTCAATGTTTCTTGAATTGAATTAAAGTATTCCACTTTTTCTTCGTTGAATTTTACGCGTTTTTCTAAATCTTTATTATCGCGAATTAATTGCTCTAATTCTTTTTTTACTTCATCTAAGAAGTCATTTACTTCTTCTGGGTCGAATCCTTTAAATTTAGTTGAAAAATCTTTGTTATGAATATCGTTTGGTGTAATCGTCATTGAAAAAATCCCCTTTATTCTTTATTCTTCTCTAGTAATCCTAGTTCTATTTTAATCTTATCTTTCTTTGTACGACCTTCAATCTTTTGAATTTGAAGGCGACCATATCCACGAATGGATACAATATCTAAAATTTCCAGCATAAAGTCAGGTCTGTTCTCTTCAGTCCAATTGACCTTTACTTTACCACTCTCAATCATTTCTTTTGAACGCTGTCTTGACACATTAAATACGGAAGCAATGACCGTATCCAATCGAAGCGAACTAACGACTGTTTGTACCGCAGTCCAATGGTCCACCGGCACAATTAATTTCGTATAGTCTACTTCCTCTAATCTTACAGCAACTTTCCCAATTTTTTCTAGCTGTTGTCTGATATACTCCTTCATATTTTGAGCACAGAATAATTGCCAGTCTTCTCCATTTGAAATAATATCGCCAATCAGGCTACGGTCAAACCCTAGACTCATCAAGGACCCTAGAATCTTCCCATGCCCAAGTGTTGCGAATTTCTTTGGATATTGAATATGAAATAGAGCATTTTCAAAATCCTCTGAAGTTGGCTTATAATATTCCGGACAAATCATACAACGTTTTCGTTCAGCATCAATATAGCCACCATCAAAGTAATAACGAACATCATCAAACTGACCCACAATTGCTTCTACAATGAATTGCTGGCGCGGATCAAGATAGTTCGTTAATACTGGTGCATATTGCATGCGTACTTCTTCTACCCATTCTTCCACTTGTTTTAGAAAAGAGAGTTCTTCTTTTCTAAAATGTTGTTCAACACCATTTCCCATTTTTTATACTCCAAAAATTTTTGCGACAATAAATACTAATACTGCTGCAGCACCGTAAATCGCTAAAATTGAAGTTACTAATGCTAAACTATATTTTCCAAATCGTACATTTTTGAATAACGATACATACGGACGGCAACAAGCATCTAATAAGTCCGCGATGAACATTGGAAGATATAATCTCCAATAAATATTTAATCCGTACAGTATTAACATAAATTGATAAATTCCTGCTACTGTTGTTATAAGTCTAATAATTTCTAAACCCACTAAATTAACACTCCTCTAAAATTCACTATGACGGAATGTTTCAACCATCTCGTCATCAAAATTTCCTTGTACTTGGAAATTCGCAGGTGAACAGATAAAGATTTCATCTCTCACCTTTTGTACGTCTCCGTTAATAGCATACGCCACACCGACTACAAAATCAATGACACGTTTAGCATCTTTTGGTTCCATACGTTTAAAGTTAACCAGCACTGCTTCTCCCTTTAAAAGAGCATCAGCAATGCGTTCTGCTTCAGAATACACACTTGGTTCCATCACGTAAATCTTAGCAGTTTTCTTTGCTCCAGGACTTTGGAATGGAACAACATTTGACGTATTTCTAGAACGCGTTTCTGAAGCTGTTTGAGCAACAGGCTCTTCATAGTAATCCATTTGTTCTTCCTCTTCGTAGTAGTGTTCTTCTGGACTTAAGAAGTTTTTTAAACTATTCATGAATCCCATTCGTCTTCCTCCCTTTCAAACCAGCTTGTACCAATTCGAATATGCGTTGCACCACATTCAATCGCCACTTCAAAGTCCCCACTCATCCCCATGCTGAGGAATAAAGGAGCTTCTAGCCCTTCTTTGTTCTCGATTTCTTTAGCCATTTGTGCTAAACGCGAAAAAAAGAAGCGAATTTCTTCATCGCTTGCGTCAAATGGTGCCATCGTCATCAAACCAACAATACGAATCTTTTCATATTGCTCGCTTGCTCTATAAGCATCCAGTGCCTCTTCTGGTCTGAATCCATGCTTAGATTCTTCCCCAGAAACATTAATTTCTAGCATACAATCTAATGTGTGCTCGAGACGTTTTTCAATCTCATCCATAATCGACAGCCGGTCTATCGCGTGAAATAAATCGATTCGATTGATAACTTGCTTCACTTTTCGTTTTTGGAGTGGCCCGATTAAATGCCAGATGATGTCCTCATGCGGAAATTGTTCTTGTCGTTCTAATAGCTTTTCGACACGATTCTCCGCAAAATGTCGAAATCCTAAATCGTACATTTCTTGAACCTCTAAAGCCGTACGATTTTTCGTGACAACAATTGGACAAACTTCCGTAGATAGTCTATGAACTTGGTTACAAGAAGATGCAACCAAGTTCATAATACGACTTACATTCTGTTTAATGATACTCATTAATCTCTGTTTCTTTTTCTGAAGAATGGCGGAGTATCTAATCCATCATTTTCAGCTTGTTTTGGCTCTGCTGGAGCTTCCACAAAATTACTTTGTGCGAATGGTGAATCTGCTTCTGTTGCAGAAGTAGTATCACGTACAGTTGTTTCGCGACGGATATCCCAATCTCCAAACAAGTCTTTTTCAACTTTCTTTTCTTCCACTGGTTGTGGTTTTGAAGGAACTTGTTTTTCTTGGAAAGTTTGAGGGTTATTTCCTAAATCTTTGCGAGTTGCTGTGCTATTCGCGAATGGTGAACGACTAGCGCGCGTTGCTGACTTTTTTTCGTGCTTACGCTCCTCGTCGATACCTGTAGCGATAACAGTAACGATTACTTCATCGCCTAAGTTTTCGTTGATTGAAGTACCGAAGATAATGTTTACTTCACTTGTTGAAGCTGCTGCAACGATATCTGAAGCATCTTGCGCTTCGAATAATGTTAAGTCAGATCCACCAGTGATGTTTAATAGGATTTGTTCTGCTCCATCGATAGATACTTCTAATAATGGTGAAGAAATAGCTTTCTTCGTAGCTTCTGCAGTACGGTTTTCACCACTTGCAACACCAATACCCATTAATGCTGAACCTTGATCTTTCATCACTGTCTTCACATCAGCGAAGTCCAAGTTAACGTAACCTGGTGCAGTGATTAAGTCAGAGATCCCTTGAACCCCTTGACGTAATACGTTATCTGCTTCACGGAAAGCTTCTAACATAGGAGTCTTTTTATCAACGATTTCTAATAAACGGTTATTTGAAATTGTTACTAATGTATCTACGTTTGCTTTTAATTGTGCAACACCTTCTGCAGCGTAGCGACCACGTTTTGGTCCTTCGAAGCTAAATGGACGTGTAACAACACCCACTGTTAATGCGCCTAATTCTTTCGCAATACGAGCAACAACTGGTGCAGCACCTGTACCAGTACCTCCACCCATACCAGCAGTAACGAAGATCAAGTCTGCTCCAACTAAAGCTTCGCGAATTTGTTCTTCACTTTCTTCAGCTGCTTTAAGACCGATTTCAGGTAATGAACCTGCACCTAAACCTTTAGTAAGTTTTGGTCCTAATTGAATTTTAGTTTCTGCTTCTGAGTTTCTTAATGCTTGAGTATCTGTGTTAGCTACGATGAACTCTACACCTTGTACTCCTTCTGAAATCATACGGTTAACAGCGTTGTTACCAGCACCACCAACACCAATGACTTTAATGACTGCGCCATCTAAATTTGTATCGAATTCGAAATCCATTATATTTCCTCCTTGGTTCTCATCTTAATTTTCGTCAATAAACATTTTAAAGAAGTTCTTCACTTTCGCTCCAAACCCTTGTTCTTCACCTGTTGGTTCTTGTTCATACTCTTGTGGTTGTTGAACAGGAGCCGTTGGTTGTACTTGTACAGGAGCACTTTGTGGTGTGCTTTGTACTGTGCGTTGTTCCGTTACCGGTTTACCCTTTTGAGCAATACGGTGAACATCATCTAAGCTTGCAGCGTATTTGATTAACCCCATACTTGTTGCATAAATAGGATTTCTCATTCCCATTTGCTCTGGAATATAAGTTTTCACTTGTACTCCGAAGATTTCTTGTGCTAACTCTTGAACTCCTGCTAATGAAGAAGCTCCACCAGTTAACACGATACCTCCTGGAAGTTTTAAAGCTTCCACTTGGTCTAAGGCACGTTTAACAGTTTCAAAAGTTTGAACCACACGTGCTTCGATGATTTCTGATAAGTAATGTTCATCTACTTTAACTGGATCCTTCTTACCAATTGTTTCTACTGGGAAGAATTCATCCGCACTAGTTTCAGATGAAATTGCATATCCGTATTCACGTTTAATGCGTTCTGCATTTTCAAAGCTTGCATTCAAGATGATTGAGATATCTTTTGAAACGAAATCTCCACCTTCTTGATCCACGAATGAGAATTTCAATTGGTTATCGTGCATTACTGAAGCACTTGTTTGTCCGCCACCCATATCGATAAGGACTGTACCAAATTCTCTTTCACCTGGTGTTAATGCTACTTGGCTAATCGCTAATGGTTGGATAACCATTTCTTCGATGTTTAAGCCAGCTTTGTCAATACAACGTTTAATGTTATGTACGATCGTCTTAGGACCGGTAATCATGCTCGCAAATAATTCAAGACGAACACCAATCATTCCGCGTGGGTCTTTAATTCCATCAAATCCATCTACGATAAATTCTTCTGGAATCACAGAGATGATTTCACGTTCAGGTGCTACTGAACGAACTTTCGCTGCGGAAATAACATTGTACACATCCACATCTGTAATCTCTCTATTTTCACTTGATACGGCGATCATACCGTGGC
This sequence comes from uncultured Streptococcus sp., assembly GCA_963548485.1. Lineage (GTDB taxonomy): Bacteria > Bacillota > Bacilli > Lactobacillales > Aerococcaceae > Granulicatella. The sequence continues at coordinate 25,871 of CAUUUT010000008.1, read as the reverse complement.
AAGGTTCGATTGAGATTTGATTACTTGGAATTCCAACGATAACATCCTTGATTTGAATGTTTGACTTTTGTTCTGCTTGACGAACTGCTTTGCGAATAGATTCAACTGTTTCGTCAATATCAACGATGACTCCACGGCTTAATCCTTCTGATTTTTCATTGCCGACTCCAATAATATTTAATTGCCCTCTGACATATTCAGCTACTACAACCTTTATTGAAGTGGTTCCAATATCTAAACTCACATAAATTCCCTGATTTTTCACGTTTATTGAAACCTCCTATACGATTCATTTCTATTTCATTTTTTAAAGTTTATTGATAAGTGATACTCCCTATATTTTAACATAATTTTGTCCACTTAAAAAAACATATGAGCGAGTTTTAAGACTTTTTTATTGAACTGTCGTATCTGGTGTGAAATAGATTCCCACTTCCATATCCACAGTTCCTTTTTTGCCATTCAATTGTTTCGTAATTGATGGATAATACCCTAATTTATCTCCAATATCTTTCAGATTTCCGATCACGCGATTGCCATCTTTCATCTTTAGATAAATCTTTTGGTGATTTTTTGTATCGTTTGGATACTGAATCTCTACGATTTCACGAATTACACTTGCTGGAACTTTCTCCAGTTGTTTTGCGAGTGCTTGATATTGCGAGTCATCTGTAAACATATACAATAATGGATAATCCTTCGGCGTTGCATCGGCCTCTACTTCAATGATTTGACCATCTGCTAAAAGCTCATAGTGCTTATCATCGCTTTGGTAATAACCAACCGCTGGATTTTCTTCAATATTCAAACGCATTTTATTCCATGCCACTAATTGTACGGAAGCATCCTTAATTTTTGGACTAGCATTTTTTAACAAGTTAGCTGTACGATAACGATTCGCTAAAATTGTCCAGATGCTTTGTCCCTTGGTGATACCGTCGTTTTCTTGGACCAATTCCACTGGAACTTGATTCAATCCGACTACTTCAATATCAGACACTTTCGAAAGTGGTGAAATAAAGTAAATACTCCATCCCGCACAAACAATAAAAATCCCTTTTAAGAGTGTTGCATTCGTAATGCCTTGTGACTTTGGTTTCGTCTTTTTAGGCTTAAGTTCCTTCTTCTTTTTCACCTTTTGTACAGGTTCTTCAGGAACAGGCTGCTCTACTCTTGGAGAATTTTGTTGCGCTAACTCCCAAGGTGTTAGTTCACGTGGAGGAGTTTGTTGTGGTTTCTTTCGATTAAACATATTCTCCTCCTTAATCCTTATTTCACTAGAGAATGAATAATTGTTTCAAGTCGACTTGACGCATCTGTAATTCCCAATGTTTTTGAATTTTTAGCCATTTCTTTACGTTTGGCTTCATCATTCATAATACGATCGATTTCTGCGACTAAACTTTCACCGTTTAAGTCTTTTTCTAAAATCATCGTTGCGGCGTCTTTTTCTACTAATGACATCGCATTTGCTTCTTGGTGATTTTCAGTTACGTATGGACTTGGAATTAAAATACTTGGCAAGCCAAGTGCTGTTAATTCAATCAATGTAGTTGCTCCACTTCTGCAGACAACGAGGTCTGTGTTTTGGAACATTTGCACCATATTATTAATATATGGTAAAACTGTGATATTTTGCAATGGTTTTTTCAAACTTGTAATGAGATTGTTGATTTTGTCATAATGCACTTGTCCAGTGACCATAACTACTTGATAATCTTTTTTCTCGAATTCTTCAAGTGCTTCGATAAATGATTCGTTCATACGAAGCGACCCACGACTTCCACCGAAAATCAATACGATTGGTTTTTCTTTTTGAATACCAATAGACGCTAAGTAAGAATCATCTTTTTGGGCATTGGCTAACTCTTGCCCACGAGGATTTCCTGTCATGACCACTTTATCTGCGTATTTTGCAAAGTCTTTACGAACTGCATCGAAGCAAATCGCAATTTTAGAAACCTTGCGCGCTAGGAATTTATTCGTAATTCCTGCTAAACTATTTTGCTCATGAATAATCGTTGGAATTCCCATATTTGCTGCCGCATATAATACAGGCGCACATACATATCCCCCAGTACCGATGACGATATCTGGTTTAAACTCTTTCACGATTTCTTTTGCTTTAAAATAGCTTGTACAGAAATACCATAATGTCTTAAAGTTTTCTAGTGACAATGAACGAACGATTCCTTGAATCTTAATCGTTTTAAAATCATATCCCGCTTTAGGAACGATGGTACTTTCTAATCCACGTTCAGTCCCCACATAAAGAAACTCTGTTGAAGGGTCTTGTTCTTTCAAATAATTCATTAAGGAAAGAGCTGGATAAATATGACCACCCGTTCCTCCTCCTGAAACTAATACTCTCATCTTTTTTCTCCTATATATTACAGTTTTTCTACTGCTTCAATGAAACAATCACCGCGAACTTCAAAGTTGGGAAATTGATCCCAACTTGCACATGCTGGTGAAAGTAATACAATTTCTCCCTCACGACTAGCTGCATACGCTTTTGGCACTGCTTCTTCTAATGTCTCTACTACGGTTACTGGAATCGATAATTTTTCAGCTGTAGCTTTCAACTTCTCTTTTGTTTCTCCGTAAACGACCATTTCACGGACATTTCCAAGTGATGGTTCTAATTCCTCAAAACCATTCCCACGATCAAGTCCGCCAGCAATTAATACAACAGATTGATTTGTAAAACTACGTAACGCTGTTTGTGTTGCAATGATATTGGTTGCTTTTGAATCATTGTAGAATTTACGACCTTCAATAGTCTTCACATATTGTGTACGGTGTTTTACTCCATGGAATGAACGAACCGCTTTTTCGATTCCTTCATTTGTTGCACCTTGTAATTTACTAATGGCAACCGCCGCCAACACGTTCTCAATGTTTTGAACGCCCGGTACTTGAATCGCTTCAAGTGGCATAACTGCTTCTCCATTAAAGTAAATCGTAGTTTCATCCGCATACGCACCGTGTTCTAACACAGATTTGCGGCTGAATGGTACTAATGTTGCTTTTGTATGACCTTTAATAAACTCATATAACTCTGGGAAATCCGCGTTATATACTAGGAAATCCTCTTCTGTTTGATTTTTAGTAATTTGTAATTTTGCTTTTACATACTCTTCGCGAGACCCATGATAGTCTAAATGAGCGCTAAAGATATTCACGATACACGCTACTTTAGGTCGAAACGCTTCAATCCCCATCAATTGGAAGCTTGATAATTCAGTGACATAGATATCCGAATCCTTTGAGTCTCCTGCAAGTAGGGATAAAGGAACACCAATATTTCCGCAAGCAAAAGTTCTTCTTTCAGGGAATGACTCTTTTAACATAAGGTTCGTTAATGTTGTCGTTGTTGTTTTCCCATTTGAACCTGTAATTCCAAGAACGGTTCCTTCCATGACACGTTGTGCAATTTCGATTTCAGTATAAACAGGCAAGCCCTTCTCGACTGCTTTAGCAACTAATGGATTTGAATAAGGAATCCCTGGATTTTTCACAACGAAATCAACGGGCTCATCGAGTAATTCTAGTGGATGTCCTCCTGAGACTACTTTAATGCCTTCAGCGACTAACCCTTGTGCGTCTACACTTTCCTCAAGTGGTGTTCTATCATTTACTGTTACATCCGCGTGTAACTGGTGTAAAAGTTTTGCTACACTCACTCCACTCTTTGCAAGTCCAATGACTAGTACTTTTTTATTTTCAAATGCATGTGTATTCCGCACAATGATTCCTCCAATTTTTCTTTTTTATTATGTATATGGAGAAAGGCTGGGCAAAAATGACCAGCTCTCCTAATAAAATATGTTAATTCTCTTAAAAGACAAATGCAACGATTAAACCTGCAATAAGTCCGATTGCACTAAACACAGAAACAATCTTCACTTCTTTCCAACCACTCATTTCAAAGTGATGGTGAATTGGACTCATCTTGAAGATACGTTTGCCTGTGAGTTTAAATGAACCCACTTGTAAAATAACGCTAAGTGTTTCCCCAACAAAGATGATACCTACGAGTAATAATGTCCATTCTTTATGAAGCATAATCGAAATGATAGCAAGTCCTGCACCAAGAGCTAATGAACCAACGTCTCCCATGAAGACTTTGGCTGGTTTCCAGTTATACACTAAGAATCCAAGAAGCCCGCCGACTACGCAGAAGCAGAAAATTGCAATCGAATGTTGCGCTGATCTATATGCCATAATCCCATAAATTCCATATGCAATAATATTAGTAGATGCTGCTAACCCATCTAATCCATCTGTTAAGTTAACTGCGTTAGAAAATCCTGCAATCCAAATGATTGTAAATAACGCAAACAAGATAATACTGTTTACTTCACCAAAGATTGGAAGGTAGATTAATGGTGCGTTCCCACTTAAAAGGAAAAGCACTACGAAGATGGCTGCTCCAATCAATTGTAATCCAAACTTTTCGTGACTCTTTAGCCCTTCGTTTTGTTTTTTAAACACTTTAATAAAGTCGTCTAAGAAACCAATTGTTCCGAAGAAGGCAAAACCAATAACGCCACTTAATAAGACGAAATTGAAATGTCCAAAAACGGCCCCTAAAATTAAACTAGAAATACTAATCATACAAAGGAACACAAGCCCACCCATTGTTGGAGTTCCACTTTTAGCTTTATGCCATGATGGACCTTCATCTAATGTAGTTTGACCTAATTGTTTCATCTTCATATATTGAATGAAATGTGGTTCGGCAATGACCGTCGCAAGGAACGCTAAGCCGACTGATAAAATGACTTCGATCATAATCTTCTCCTTCTTCTACTCGTGATTTTGAAAGCCTAATGCTTCTAAACTTGCAATAACTGTTTCTACTTCATTATATGGAATATACTCGTCACCGATTACTTGGTATGGTTCCACGCCTTTACCAGCAAATAGTAAAATATCCCCTTCTTGTGCGATTTCAAGCGCACGTTTCACCGCACTTTCTCGATTATCAATGCATTCATAAGCAGTCTTTTCATCTTTTCTTCCTGCTAGAATTTCTGCATAAATCTTTTCAAGCGGTTCATTTCTTGGATTATCTGCTGTTAAAATCACATAATCGGATTTATCAAACGCAATTTCTCCAAGCTCAGGACGCATACTTGAATCACGGTTACCACCGCTATGACCCATGATTGTAATCACTCGATTTACTTTCACTTTTTCAAGTGTTTCAAGCACATTTTGTAACCCATCAGGTGTATGTGCAAAGTCGATAATCACTTGGAATGGTTGTCCTTGTTGAATCAACTGCATACGACCACCCACACCAGGGAAACGTTTCATTCTGCTTACAGCTCGTTCAAGCGAAATCCCATTCACGACCGCCACTGCAAAAGCAGCCAAAACATTATAGACATTAAAGAGTCCAATCATCGGAATCACAACTGGAAGCTCTTGTCCATTCATTGTTACTGTAAATGAAGTCGTCGCTCCGTTTGTTTGAACATCCGTTGCACGAATATCCGCTTTTTCACTAAATCCATATGAAATCACTTCGCAAGGAGTTGAGTATGCAAATTGTTCATAGTGCTCTTCATCAATGTTTAGAATTGCAACACGAGGTTTTCCATTTTTAGAATGGTTTCCTAATTGTGAGAATAATAAACTTTTAGCATGTGCATAGTTTTCCATTGTTTTATGCAAATCTAAATGCTCATGCGTCAGGTTTGTAAATACCGCTACATTATAGTCAATTCCCCACACACGACCTAATTGAAGGGCATGAGAAGAAACTTCCATAATACATGTGTCGCCACCGATTTCTTTTACCTTTTGCAATGTTTCATGCACCGTTAAGATTTCTGGCGTTGTATTTCTTGTTTCAATACGTTCCTCACCAATTTTACGATACATCGTTCCAATCAGTGCGGTTGGTTTTCCTAATTCTTTTAATAAATAGTCCACCATATGCGTTACAGTCGTTTTCCCATTCGTTCCTGTAACTCCAATCATATTTAATGATTCAGATGGATACCCGTAAAAATGGTTTGCAAAGAGTGTCATCACACGTGTCACGTCTTTGACATAAATCACAGGTGAATCTCCCACTTGTTCTTTGATAGATTTCGAAGCCACGAACACGCTCGCTCCTAGCTCTTTTGCTTTTCCTGCAAATTGATGCCCATCTACCGTTACACCTTCGATACAGAAAAACATAGTATTGGGCACAACTTTGCGCGAATCTTGTGCTAATTTCTCTACAGTGACGCCCTCAAGCGAGCCTTCCACTTCTTTAATGACTAACAAGTCCGCTAGTTCTTTCGCAAACATGTTCTTCCTCCTTCTTTTACTCTGAGAGTCTAGAGTATTCTAAACTTCTCTTCATTAATGGATTGAAAATTTCTTTAATAATTTGATTACCAGTTACAGCTACACGCGGTTGTTTCACTGTGATATATAGGATATATTTTGGATCATCATACGGCGCAAATCCTACTACAGAGAAAATATTGTTATTTCCGTTTGAGTAGTATTTACCTGTTTCTGGATTGATGATTTCGGCTGTCCCTCTTTTAGCTGCGACTGCTTCTCCATCAATATTAAAATCATAGGCTGTTCCGTTTTTCATACGAGTTGCTTGATATAAAAATTGAAGAGTTTTCTTCGCAGTTTCTGGAGAGATTACTTTTCCTAAAGCTGTTGTTGGATTAGGTGTTTCTTTCCCAGTATCTGGATCTGTTAAATGGTCCACCAAACGTAATTTTTGCATTTGACCGCCATTTGCAATCGCAGTGAAAGCTTGCATCATTTGATATGGTGTCACTGAAATCCCTTGACCGAAACCAGTTGATAATTGTTGTAAGTATGAATTAAATGGATTTGATCCTGAAATTTCATTCGCAAAACCAGAGTTAGTAGATTTTCCAAAACCAAACGCTTCTAAATATTGTTTCCACTTTTCGATACCAATTTTTTGGATGATATGAACGAAAGCGACGTTACTTGAATGGGCTAACCCTTCTAAGTATGTAATGGTTCCCCAACCCACTTTATTATAGTCTCGAACTAAATCGGTATAAATTTTTATACTACCCGATTTGTATTTTTCATTTGGATCAAATACGCCCTCGTTAATCGCAGCCGCAAGTGCCAATACTTTCATGGTTGACCCTGGCTCGTACGCTTGGTCTGTTAACAGGTTATTCCATTGAACATCGATACCCTCTTTAGTCGTCGAGTTATACGTTGGACGTTGTGTTGCCGCAACGATATTTCCTGTTTTAGGGTCAACAAGCATCGCAGTCATTTGAACTGGTTGGTATTTTTTATCCGCTTCACTAACTAATAATTCTAAGTATGTTTGTAATCTTTTATCAATCGTTAGCGTTAAATCCATACCATCTTTTGGTTGTTTCGTAACTTTTTCTGTATCGGTAATCACATATCCATTTCCATCTACAGAATATTCAACTTCCCCAGCAGTCCCTGTTAGTTGTTCATTATAAAGGCCTTCAAGCCCAGTCTTCCCTACTAATGTAGTTACTGTTTTGTTATCGACTGTTTCTTCAACAGTATCTGTATACCCGATTAAATGAGAAGCAAAGATTCCATTAGGGTAGTAACGAGCTGGACTTTCTGAGAACTTAACTCCAGGAAGTTTTTCAGCTTCAATCGCTTCCTTATCTTGAACCGACAAATTCTTACCGGCGCTTCCAAACTCTACTTGAGAGACATCTTTTTGACTTAACAATTTTACAATTTCTTCTTTAGATAAAGAAATGTGTTTTGAAAGAGCTTCTGCAGTCTTATTAACGTCTGTTACATAATCAGGGTTATCTGAACCCTTACTCCACTCCGAAGTTAAGACGGCATATAAAGAATAATTCGTCGCATCTACTGCAATTGGGCTTCCACTAGCGTCGTAAATAGTACCGCGTTTTGCAGCGAGTGTGCGTTTTTGATGGATTTTATCATTGATTTCTGCACGTAAATCCACACCATGGATATTCCCCACTACCATGATTTGAAAGAACTGTACAGAAAAAATGAGAAATAAAACACCTGCGAGTCCTACTAAAATCCGGCTCGCTTGATGCCTATTTCTCGCAATGTTATTGTTTTTCGTAGTTTTCATCGTCCAACATTCCTAACATTTTCTTCGTTCATCTTCAAGCCTTGTTCATTAGCGATACGATTTACTCGGTCGTACTGAGACAATTCTTGCGTTGCCTGAAGCAATGTATTGTTTTCACGTTGAATTAAAGTTGTTTGTGATTCGATATCTTGTAATTGTCTGTTTTTGTTAGCTACAATCATGCTCGCAACAATCGTCATTACTGCTAAAGCCGCAATTACAAAACCAGAGACTGCTAAAAGTCGTAAAAAGTCTGCTTTTTGTTTTTCTTGCGGAATCGATGTTACTTCACGGTCTCCACGAACTAGAGGCTTTTGCGTAGGTACCGCAACATTCATTGTATCTACATATTTTTCAGCTAATGCCACTAGAATCCCCTTCTTTCTAAAATATCCCTTTATTTAACTCTTTCGATGACTCTCAATTTCGCACTTTGTGAGCGAGAGTTTTCTGTAATTTCTTCAATGCTTGGTAAAATTGGCTTTTTATTCACCAATTGGAACGGAGCTTTTTCTTCCTCCGTTGGTAGAATTGGCAAATTCTTCGGTGCCTTTTCTACTGTACTTTGCTGTTTGAACATTGTTTTGACAATGCGATCTTCCAGAGAATGAAATGAAATCACACTGATACGGCCTCCCACGCCAACAACTTCAAATGCTTGCTCAAGTGAGTCTTCAATCGCTGCTAATTCATCATTTACAGCGATACGAATCGCTTGGAAAATTCTTTTAGCAGGATGTCCCCCTTTTCGTCTTGCAGCAGCTGGAATACTGTCTCGAATAATATCCACTAATTCACCTGTCGTTTCAATGCGATGTTGTGCGCGGATACGCTCAATATTACGAGCGATTTGTTTCGAGAACTTCTCTTCTCCATATCGATAGAAGATACGAACTAATTCGTCATAGGTCCATTCATTTACAATTTCTTCTGCAGTTAACGGAGCACTTTGGTCCATACGCATATCGAGTTTTGCATTTTGATGGTAACTAAACCCACGTTCAATCTGATCGAGTTGTGGTGAAGAAACTCCTAAGTCATATAAAATTCCGTCTACTTTAGAAACACCTAGTTTTCCAAGTTCTTTCTTTAATTGACGGAAGTTCGCGTGAATAAATGTCACTTTCCCTTCTTCGACTTCTTTAGCAAGGCGATCCTTTGCATGATCAATTGCTTGCATATCTTGGTCAAAGCAATAGAGATGACCTGTTGTTAGTTGGCTTAGTAGGTATTGACTATGTCCAGCACCACCAAGCGTACAGTCTACGTAGATTCCGTCTGGCTTAATGGATAATGCATCTACCGTTTCATGTAGCAATACAGTGATATGTTTAAACATGGTCCCTTCCCTTTCTAAAAGCCAAAATCAATCATATGTTCGGCCAATTCTTCAAAATTCTCTTCAGTTTCAGCAATATATTCTTGCCAACGTTCCTCGTTCCAAATCTCAATACGATCATTGTTCCCGATGACGCGGCAATTCTTTTCTAATCCCGCATACGCACGTAACGTTTGTGAGATGTTTACACGACCTTGTTTGTCGAATTCTACTTCAATCGCAGCAGAGTTCATAAAACGTGTAAAGGCACGTGCGTCTTTTTTCGACTGTGGTAAGTCTCTTAATTTATGTTGAATGAGCTCCCATTGTTCGAGAGGATAACCGTATAAACAGCCATCAAGTCCGCGTGTCACGATAAAGGTGAAACCTAAATCTTCACGAAATTTAGCAGGCACGATCATACGTCCTTTTGCATCAATTGTATGTTGATATTCACCGATTAACATGCAGACTCCTCCATTCCAATAATTTTAGTAACCATAGTTTACCACATTCCACCACTTTTCACCACTTTTTTACCAAAAAAAGTTAAAAAAAGTTTTTTCTCCCCCAATTTGTGTTTTTGAAGCACAAAAAAAGCTCTTTACGATTCAATCGTAAAGAGCTTACTATCATTGATTTAATGGGATTATTTAAAGAATCTACCCACCTGAACAAGAATAACGAGTAATCCAAAGTATAAAAATGCAATAGAAAATAATTGGTGGATGAATGGTCTTAAAACCAATTTTCCAGTCTTTAATTTAAAATAGAGCAACGCCAACCCAATCACAGCGAACCCGAGTGTGGCAAAACTAAACCATGAATATCCATATACATTCACACTGGTTGTATGTAAAACTAATAATATCATCGGCGTCATAATTTCACGAATAGTTATGAAGCGAGTCTCATTATAGAAGATTCGATTCCCAAAAACGACTGTGAAGCCGACAAAACTTAAAATAAATACTAACCATAATACAATCTCAAAAAATAACATTGACTCACCTCCATCACTATTAGTTTACAATAGATTTCTTAAAACTCATAATATTTTTAAATGTATCATTTATGATACGTATCATAAATGATACATCTGTACTTTTTAACGTTAAAAAAGAAAAAACCTTAGACAACTGTCTAAGGTTTTGTAACGTTTATGATTATGCTTCTTTAGAAACAACTTCTTTTCCGTCGTATGAACCACACTCAGGACAAACGTGATGGCTCTTTCTTAATGCTCCACATGATGGGCATGCGCTCAAACCTGGAACTTCTAATTTGAAGTGAGTACGACGTTTTGCTTTTCTCGCTTTTGATGTTTTACGTTTTGGTACTGCCATTTTTGTACACCTCCTAATCAATCTTCTTTACATAATGCTTTTTACTTCTCAGTCTCATCCTTTTCGAAGAAAGACTGTAAAGACGCTAACCTTGGATCAATCGATTGTTCTTTCTGTTGTTTGCGTCGCTCTTCAAGAGCTTCTTGCGTTACAACCTCCCAATCATTTCCTGAAGGCATTCTATCTTCACTCAATTCCTCTGGCGATAAGACTTGTAAAGGAATTGAAAGTAAAATATGATCTTCCACAGCGGGTTCAAGGTCAACCCAGTCACCATCTAGAGGCATCACAATTTCTGTTAGCTCTTTCTCATCAACTGAGAGATGGGACGGAATGTATCTTTCCACAATATCAATGTGGAGCGGAACCACTACTGGCTCTAAAGACCTGGATGAAGGAAGTGTGATATCAACATCGCAAGTAAATTGCGCTACAACTGATTGGCTTTGATAAACAAGAAATCCTTTGATGTGTGCTGGCGAAACAGCAAGAATGGAATCATCTCGTTGTTTTAATGCCTCTTCCACATTAATTTCTGTATCAAAGTAAGTTGGAGTCCCTTGAGAATCCTGAAGTTGTTTAACTGATATTTTCACAATTTTCACCCCTAAAGCAACATACTGAATTATACTAGTTTATTGAAAGTTTGTCAAAGCTTTTTACTTTACAAGCTTGAAAAATAAGTGATTAAAAACTTTCCTCTTTATTCACTTGGATTGGCTTAAAGACTGTCGCTGAAATTTGTTTGGATGGATTCCAATAATCATACAATAAATCCCAACTCTCTTGGCGTTCATCCTTATACGCTGCGTAATTGGTGATTAATTGAAACGAGTCTACTTCTCGCATTTGCTTCAACCATTCTTGACCTTTTGGAGTAAAACCAAGTACCGAGCCTTGCTCTATCTTTCGACTCCAATAGTCTTCCATTTCCTCTTTTGTTATTCCAAGTAAAACATAAACGAGGAGTCGTTGCAATCGTGCCCAGCTCCAACGTTTATTTTTAAGATATTGAAGACACTCCTCAATAGACGAAGTCATTCGAATAGCTTCCTTTAATCGGTTTTCGATTCCTTCTTCCATTTGATAAATAGCACGTAGCTCTTCATCAGTACTTCTTAAAATAATACTCTTCAAGAGGGGCCAATAATAGCTCCAATCGTTTTGATACTCCTCTTCATCAAATCGTACATAGGATAGTTGAGCTCGTAACACTTTATCTTCACGATTTTCTTTTAACGCATTTCGTAAGGCAGTTCCACTCGCAAAAGCTGTCTCTTCTAACGCATCATCCAAATGCCCACTTCCAACTCGTGTAATTGGAACTAATTGCAATGGATGTTCCCCATTCTCATTTTCTACAGCATAGGCTAATCCCAATAGTTGATTCGGAGACTGCAACGCTTCTACTAGTTGACTCTTTTCTCCAAACTTTTTGATAGCCAACTGCGTTAATTGACTTGCAAAAGTAAGTGAACGGTTTTCTTCTACAAAACGGCTAATTTCTTTTTCAATGGTTTGCCGTTGAGACATTGCCTCTTTGAAAAATGCCACGTCCCCACCTTCACAACCAAATGCTAAATCGTCACACCCCACCTTTTGCAAGATTTCTACTGCACCTCTTGCAAAAAGATCTGTTGATTGGCAGCTCACCGCAGTGGGCATCTCAATCACAACGTCAGCCCCATGATGAAGTGCGGCTTTTGCACGGCTCCATTTTTGTTCGATGGCCGGTTCGCCTCGTTGTACCCAGTTTCCGCTCATCACCACAACGATTACATCTGCACCTGTTTGTTTTCGTGCTTGTTCTAAAAGATAGGCATGGCCTTGATGAAATGGATTAAATTCTGCGATTACTCCACATACCTTCATACACGAACCTCATTTCACCGCTTGGAAGAACCATCGCGGACTCGTTTCTTGTACTTCACTTTGCCCGAAGTCGGCCTTCACTTTGATATTTGTAAATCCAACCATTTCCAGTGCCGATTCGTACATTTCAATTGGGAAAGTTTGTTCCTCGTGCACTTCTTGGAAATGCTCGTACAGGTTGCCATCTTCTTGTTTAATATACATATCAATGACATGTTCTACACTGCCTGGCTCGTCTAATTCATAGCTTTGCCATAGAAATGCAAAATCATCTTCTACGAAATGATATTGATATCCTGGAAAGACTTCTTGCATTTGATAGAGTGAATGCACATCGAAGAGGAAAATTCCACCCTCTTCTAAATGGTCGTACACCGCTTCAAAAACCGAAACGATATCTTCAAAGTCCGTTAAATAGCAAAGAGAATCTGAAAAGAGTGTTACTGCGTCAGTGGTTGGTACATCTTCCAACACGCGCATATCCGCTTGAAGCCACTCGATACTTCTCCCTTGTGCTTTCTTCTCGGCAATCTCTAACATATTCTTAGATAAATCAACGCCAATCACTTCGTATCCTTTATCGTCAAGTCGCATGGATACTTCACCAGTTCCACAAGCAAGTTCCATCACTTTACGAACAGGTCTTTTGGCACTATGCGAAAAAGAACGAACTGCATAGTCCGTCCATTCTTCGTAGAGTTCTTGATCCATCACTTGGTCATATACATGAGCAAATTTTTGATAGTTCATTAGTTTTCACTCACAATATTCACGATTGGTGCATCGCTCCATAATTTTTCTAAATTATAGAATTCGCGATCTGCATAATAGAATACATGGACAATCACATCGTTTAAGTCCATTAAAATCCATTTGCCACCATCTTTACCTTCGATACTTCTTACTTCGAAGCCTTCTTTTTCAACAGCTTCTTCTACGGCATCGACAATTGCTTGTACTTGTTTTTCATTTTTACCATGTGTAATCACGAAATATTCAGCAACTGGTGTAAGACTTGCTACATCTAGTGCAACCACTTCTTGTGCTAACTTGTCTTCACAAGCATCTAAAACAACTTGTAATAATTTTTTACTTGTATGTTCCATTCTATTCTCCTTTTCTTTGTTTCAAATAATGATTATAAACTTCTATTGTTTTTGGAAAAATAGAGACTTCTTTTTCCAATAAAAATTCCAATGTATGCTTCAATAAATAAAAGACCGCATCATCGATATTTTTCGCTGCAATCTCACGCGCAGTATCGACCCCTGGATAATCTCTTCCATCTTCAATGGCATCTGCTACAAAGAGACACTTCGAAAGAAGACTCATTTGAAGTCCTCCAATTGTATGCTCACGAATGGCATCTAACAATGCTTCGTCTTTGACTCCGCATAGTTTTGAAATCAAATAGGCTCCAATTGGTCCATGTAGAATTTCAGAACCTTCATGATGATACATCTCAGGAAGTCCAATTTCTTTGGCAAGTGCTTGCTGCTCTTCCACTGGAATTTCTTTGGCATAATCATGCGCTAACCCCACAAATGAAGCCGCCTTTTCATCGAGTTCATACAACTTTGCTAATTCTAATATTTTTCGTTCGACACGTAGGCAGTGTTGATATCTCTTGTCACTCATATTTGATTGGACATGCGACAATAACTCTTCCCTAGTCATCGTTGTATAAGGTTCAAAGCTTCTCACTTCGCTCATTCTAAATACAGCCCCTTTTCCGCAATATAAGCTTCTACTAATTCCGGAACTAAATATTTAATGCTTTGTTGAAACAGAACATTTTTTCGAATTTGAGTCGAACTAATATCCATCTTCGGTGCGGTAATCCATAACACTGGATATGGCGTTTCTTTTTCGTATCCTGGACGTTCAACGCCGACAAATTGAACCTCATGAACTAATTCATCCACACGGTGCCATGTTGGTAAGTAATCCACCATGTCTCCACCAATGATAAAGTAATATTCTGTATTCGGATTCTCTTTCTTTAACAGTTGAATCGTGTCATACGTATAGCTCTTCTCCTTACGTTCGAGTTCGATTGTCTCGATATCAAAATAAATATTATCTTGAATCGCCAGACGTGTCATCTCTACACGGATATTCGCATCAATCGTCTTTTTCTCATCCACATGTGGCGGAATATGACTTGGTAAAAAGTAAACCTTGTCTAAGCCTAATTGCACACGCGCTTGTTCAGCCATAATTAAATGCGCAATATGGGGCGGATTAAAACTACCACCGATAAGTCCTACACGTTCTTGTGGTAAGTCTTCACCGAATTTTTCGGTTTTGTTTAATGTCTTAGAAAAAATATTGAGTTCAGCAACCATCGTCTATCGACCTCTTTTTTTGAATTCTGCAAATCGTACTGAAATATCTCTATGTTTTGGATTTCTGGCTTCTTTATATAACACAATCGTATGCCCAATCACTTGAATGATTGTACTACCCGTTGCTTCAGCAATCGTTTCAGCAGCTTCTTGGGGCTCCTCTAATGTATTTTGCAATAAAGTCACTTTAATCAATTCGCGTTTTTCAACAGCGTTTTGAATTTGATGAATCATCTCTTCGCTAAGTCCGCCTTTCCCAATTTGGAAGATTGGCTTCAACGCATGTGCTTCTTTTTTGAAGAACTGTCTTTCTTTCCCTTTTAATTCCATGAAAGCTCTCCTTTCTTTAAATAATCGATTGACGTTGAATGACATCAACTTCTTTTGGACTCCATACCGATACCGTACCTGGTTTTTGAATCGTTACCCAACCAAGTCCTGCAATCACTAAGTCCGTTTTATCTTTAATGGTAAATGTCTTCTTCACTAATTTTGGATACAAGTTCATATTGTCTCCTGTTGGTGGCGTTAGAAGTGTTCCTGCATGTTTTTCATAAAACTCCGTCGCCTTCTCCAACTTCGTGCGATGTAAGTCGATTGTTTGCGGTGTATAGAAGGTAAATGAATTACGTTCTCCTTGTTCGTAATCGACACGAATCAAACCACCGATAAAAATCGTTTGCTCGCTATTTAATTGGAATGTCTTTGGTTGTAACTCTTTTTGCGGTAAGACTTTTTTCATTTCTTTTTCCGCTAAGTAGTGCGTAATTTGGTGACGGTGAATAATCCCTGGTGTATCCACTAATGAAGAATGTTCATCAAATGGAATATCAATTTGGCCAAGAGTCGTTCCAGGATATTGAGAAGTTGTTATCACTTCACCTGTTTCACCAATGCTTTGAATCAACTTATTAATGAGCGTTGATTTTCCTACATTCGTTACCCCTACAACATATGCATCTTTCCCTTTACGGTACTCGTTAATCTTCTCTAGTAGCTCGTCAATGTGAATCCGTTTATGCCCACTCACAAGTAGCGTATCGACTGGTTTAATGCCATACTCTTTTGCATGACATTCAATCCAAGCTTTAAGACGATTACGGTTCACGGATTTTGGATATAAATCCACTTTATTGGCTACGAATAAAATTGGGTTATCGCCTACAAAACGTTTTAAGCCAGAAATCATGCTTCCGTATAAGTCGAATAAATCAACGACAAAAACAACAAGCGCATCTTCATCGGCGATACTACTTAACATCTTTAAGAAATCATCGTCTGTTAGAGATGCTGGTTGTAACTCATTATAATTACGGAGTCTAAAGCAACGTTGGCAATAAAGAGGGCCTTCACTTTCTAGCATTTTATTTAATGCACTTTGTGGTGTGTACCCTGTTCCTTTTGGATCTTCCGTTTGGATTATTGCTCCACATCCGATACATACATGCTGTTCCATGATTACTCCTCCTCCCATTTCTTATGATAGGACGCTCCTTGTGTGACTACAAAGATTCCTTTTTCAAAAAAACGATTAATTCTTGTTTTCCATGCATCACTTTCTTTTCTAGGTTTTACGATAATGGTTCTAACTCCAAATGTATTTGCACCTAGAATATCTGTTAACAGTTGGTCACCTACCATGACTGTCTTTGATTTATCAAAATCCAGCAATTGTTGTGCCGCTTTGAAGCCCTTGTGTAGTGGCTTTAAACCAGGATACACATATGGAACACCCAATTGAGCTGCCGCTTCTTTAATACGATGTTCATTGTTATTCGATACAAGGATTATTTTAATTCCTGCATCTTTCAACGAATTCACCCAAGAAAGTAAAGTTTCATCGATTTCTTTTTCGTCCCACCCAATGAGTGTATTATCTAAATCGGTCAAGATCACTTCAATTCCATTCTCTTGTAAAAAAGGAACGGTAATCTCTTGAAAGGTCTTTTTAAACCACGTTGGTTTGAATAGTGCCATAGTTCTCCTTCTACTTTACGTAAACGCCTTGTGCATCAATTTCAAGCACACGAATCGTGCAATCTTTCAGCGTTGTTTCTAAATACTTTTCTAATGTTTGTACAAAACGATCTACATCTTGCTTATGAACAAACGTCATTACCGTTGGGCCCGCTCCACTTAGGTAAGTCCCACAAGTATGAAGGTCTTCCTGCTTTGTAATCGTACGAACTTCTTCCATCCAAGGGACCAGTGTTGAACGGTACGTTTCATGGAATAAGTCTTTTTCAACAATCGAAGAGATGACTTTCCAATCTTCCATCATTAATCCAGCTACCAACACATTACTACGGCTGCTTGCTTCTACTGCCTCACCGTATTCTAGTGAACTTGGTAAAACGCCACGACTCTTCTTCGTTGATAATTGAACGTTTGGAATCACTGCTACCATTGCTATCGGTGCTTCCACATTCTTATGTACGGTTAAGACTTCCTGTGTACGGTGGTCATAAGTGGCTACAACGACGCCCCCTAAGATTGCTGGCGCGACATTGTCAGGATGCCCCTCGAAAAGAGTTGCCCATTTTACTTTTTCATGATTAGTTAACTGTAAGTTCCCTAATACATTCGCTAATTCGATACCCGCAACAATAGCGCTCGAACTACTGCCAAGGCCTCTTGTTAGAGGAATCTCACTTTCACACACAAGTTTGTGTGGTGTTAATGTTGGACACACTTTTACAGCTGTTTCGATAATTAAATTCTCTTCATTTGTCGGAATCTCTTCTCCAAACGGATGGGTAATCACCCATTCGCTAGATGCTTCTCCTACATGAAGTGTTAAATATAAATTCACTGCAATTCCAAGCGAATCGAATCCTAATCCGATATTTGCTGAAGTTGCCGGAACTTTAATTGTGAATGCCATTATGCTTCCTCCAAGATTGGGTAAATAGCAACTTCATTTAAATGAGCAAAAGCTTCTTTTACTTTAGCTAACTCACTTGAAGTTAAAGCTGTATAACGAACACCAAATTCTTCTTGGTTATTAGATACAACTTGGCCGCCTAGTGGTGCAACTTCCAAGTTTCCTTTTCCATAAACGAAATAAGAACTTGTCGCAGCCTCTGGACTAAATTCCACTAATGGGCCTTCTACACGACCAAATGTTTCAACTGCACTGCCATTTGCTTTGCGGCGAAGTACTTCAACAACGTCCGCTAAGACACTTGTTGCTGTTGGAAGAGATCCTGCTCCTTTTCCGTAAAATAGAACTTCATCCACTGCATTTCCTTTTACTGAAATCGCATTGTTTTCATAATGTACTTGCGCTAATAAATGAGTTGCTGGTACAAAAGTAGGTGCTACTTCAAGTGAAACTTTTTCGCCATCGCTAAGTGCTTTAGCGAGCAATTTAATCGCAAACCCATTCTCAGAAGCCATCTTCATATGTGAAGTAGTAACTTTAGAAATTCCTGTTTTAGCTACTTCATCAAAAGTCACGTTCACACCAAAAGCTAAACGCGTTAAAATCATTAATTTATAAGCTGCGTCATGCCCTTCCACGTCGCTTGTTGGATCAGCTTCAGCAAATCCTTTTTCTTGAGCAATCTTTAATGCTGCTTCATAGCTAAGCCCTTCTTTTTCCATAGAGCTTAAAATGAAGTTTGTTGTTCCGTTAACGATACCAACAATCGATTCCACATCATTCGTTTCAAAGTGTTGCACCATCGGACGAAGTACTGGAATTCCCCCACCGACACTTGCTTCATAGTACAAGTAGACCTCTTCAAGTTTAGCGAGTGTAGTTAATTCAACTCCATGAACAGCAATCAGATTTTTATTGGCAGTGACAACAGATTTTTTTGCAAGTAAACAAGCTCTCACATATTCATACGCTGTTGTTATGCCACCCATCACTTCAACCACTAATTCAATTTCAGGGTCGCTAACGATATCGTTAATATTGTTTGTAAATACAACATCTGATTGTTCCATCAATTCTGGTTCTCTCACTAACGCTGTCTTAATTTCAATTTTTTCTGGAAGAACACGCTCTAATTTTGATGCATTTTTCTTTAAAATATTGTATACACCACTACCGACTGTCCCAAATCCTAATAACGCAATTTTCATTTATTTCAATCCTCATCTAATATATTGAAAAGCCACAGCACAGACACTCTGCGCCGTGGCTTTACTCACAGTTATTATTTTAATCTTGTAACATTTCAAAAATTTCAATTGTCACTAAATCAATATCATCAAATTGGAATGTTTGATTTGTTTCTACATCTACTAATTCAAAACTATTTGTTTCTTGATTAAAAGTAACGATAGCTTTTTCAACGCCATCTTTTTCGAAGCGACGCACCTCGATATCTGAATCTTGTGCCGCCATTGTTTGTAAACGTTGGACAATTGCCACCAATTGTGAAGGTTTCATATAATTACTACCCCTTTCAAACTTTCTTTCATTATTCTACCATAAAACCTATCTCTGATAGTAAGAATAACCACTCTATTTAAGAGTTTTTTATTCATTTGGTAGGTTCCAATATAATTTAATTAAAGCTTGAGTTCCATCATCTGCAAAGCCATCATCACAAAGCGTTTCGTAGAGTTTTTTGGCTTGTAGAGTCGCCGGTAAAAACAGACGCATTCTTTCTGCTTCATCGAGTGCAATTCCCAAGTCTTTTAGGAAATGTTTTGCAAAGAAACCTGGAGAATAATCTTCTTTTAAAATACGAGGTCCGTAATTTGAAAGTGACCAGTTTGCGGCACTTCCTGCGCCAACTGTTTGTAATACCTTGTCCATGTCTAAGCCTGCAGCTTTCGCATAAACGAGCATCTCCGTTAATCCAGTCATCGTTCCTGCAATCATAATTTGATTGGCCATTTTCGTATGTTGGCCAGCACCAGCTGTGCCTTGGAGTGTAATCGTCTTAGAGAAGCAATCTAGTACAGGATACACTTTTTCAAATGTTTCCTCTGATCCACCAACCATCGTAGAAAGCGTTCCGTTTTTAGCACCGAGGTCCCCACCTGATACAGGTGCGTCTAGCGCTTCCCAAGAGCGTGCTACAGCTTCTTGTGCGATACGTTTAGCTAACGTTGGTGTACTTGTTGTAAGGTCCACTACCACGAGATGCTCTTTAGTAGACTTGAAGATTCCTTTATCACCAAAGTAAACTTCTTCCACATCATTTGGATATCCTACGATTGTTAAAACGACATCTGCAAGATTAGCTACGTCAGTAGGTGTATCCGCCCAAGTCGCTCCTTCTTCAAGAAGGTCTAGTGCTTTTGACTTTGTACGATTGTATACTACAACATTATATTTTTTTAGCAGATGGCGAATCATAGATTTCCCCATCACGCCTGTTCCGATAAATCCAATTGTTTTAATGGTCATTTTCTTCATCCTTTAACTCGTTCGTCGATAATCGTAAAAATTTCATGAGGTTCATAATATTATGAGAATGTTCTTGATTCCATTGATAGCCGTTAATCGCAGCTTCATAGAAATCAACAATTCTTTCGCCAAATGTTTCAGAAGAAATTTCAGCTAATAATTGGTCTTGCAACGCTGAAACTTCGGCTTCATTCCCTAACTGGTTTTCAATATAGCCTAAGACACAATCTGCAATATCCGCATCTGTTTCAAATAACATTCCTAAAGCATCTGCTGTGATAAGACTGCTTAAATAATCGTTCTTCTTCGCAATAACTGGGACACGATTAACAAGTGCCTCTAGATAAGTTAATCCTTGGCTTTCAGATTCAGACGCATTCACGTAAAGGTCCGCCATTTGATAGTATTTATAAACCATTTCATTTTTAATTTCGCCCACAAATTGAACAAAATCGCTCATGCCAAGTTCTGCCACTTGTGCTTCCAGTTTTTCTCTTTCAGGTCCGCCACCCGCAATACATAAGCGTACATTTGGCTTACTTGCTACAATGGCTGGTAATGAAGCTATCACTGCCGCAATATTTTTTTCTTGAGATAAACGACTAAGAGATAGGAGCACTACTTCCTCATCTGAATAGCCAAGCTCACTTCTTAGTGCACTGGCCACTTCTGGTTCTTGCGGAGGGACAACGACTCCCGTTGGAATCACTCGAATTTCCTGAAGTACTCCATATTCAATCAGCTTATCTTTCGTCATTTGACTTGGAGCAACCACTCCACTTGTTTGATTACAAAATGATTTTGAAAGATACGCTACGTGACTTGGACGTAACACTTTTCCTTTAGCAATATAGTGTAAATATTTTTCATACATTGTATGGTAAGTATGAATCGTTGGAATCTTTAACATAGCAGCAATTAGTTTACCAGCCAGCCCAAGACTAAACTCCGTCTGCGTATGAATAATATCCAATTCATTTTCTTTCACAATTCGGTAGGCTTTTCCTAGGCCTTGAATCGCCACACGACGATCCTTGAACGCAAAGAAAGGAATACTCCCCAATCGAACAATATTTTCTTCCGGATCTGTCACCTTTGGATCCGTTGTTGTAAAAATGATTACCTTATGCCCTTGTCTTTCTAAATCCTCTTTTAATACACGTATTGAAGTCGCAACTCCACTCACTTGTGGAAAGTACGTATCTGTAAATATACCGATTCGCATACTTACCTCCTTAAGTTTGAAATAAACAAAATTATTTCTATTATCCCCTCCATTATAAACGATACACGCTGTAGTGTCACTAATAGCATATAAAAAAGGAAGCTCACTTAGTTGAACTTCCTTACTTTCTATAGATTACTACGAAATTAATCAATGAATGTAGTAACATCGAATTTAAAACGGAGCCTGATTGCATCCTTAATCCAAATATCAGAAAAGCCATACAGAAAAAATAAACAATACTTTTAACATCAAAAGCAAAATGAAAAACGATAAAAACAACAGTTCCAAGTATAAATGAGCAGACGATATTTTCAGCATTATAAGCAATCTCTCTACAAATTATTTCCTCGATAATCGGCGCCAATAAAGTGGCAGATACTTTTGTATGTAAAGCAAATTCATTGCTATCTTTTTTAGTAAATACCAAAAGAAAAACGATCACTATTACTCCATATATCACAAGAAGGGGGAAATCTAGCGCAAAAGAAATCGCAGTACTTATTTTAAAATAAACAAGAATCAGTAAAAAGAAAATTGTCTTAAAGATGTCCCTTGCTATTTTTAAATATTCTTCTGACTTACACCGTTTTTTTAGTAAGTGATATAACCCATATGACAAGAAGACTACTAAAAAATAAATAAGAATCGATATAGCTGTATTTTGTATTGTCAAGAACATAATCTCCTCCTTTATAATTGGTTCATTTATTTTACTAAACAAGAATGCACTATAAATTGATTATTATAGAAATTTTTAGTAACTGTTTGTTCTAAATAATCTAAAAATAAAAAAAGACAAGGCCAATAAACCTTGTCGTTACGCGTATACCGGCGGCCGGGGTCGAACCGGCACGCCCTCGCGGGCACTGGATTTTGAGTTCTATGAACCCATTTTTTAAATCTTATAACCTTGATTTAATAGGGTTTTAGAACTTTTGAATCTTGCAAAATAGACTCATTTTTTAAATTTTAGTAACTTTTTGGTAACTCATCTTTCTCTCTTAAATAACTACTTCCATAAATAGTGAGTCAATAATCTTATTTCTCAGTCGTTGATTTCCTTGCCCCATTTGGTCCTAGAATCGCATTAAACGTTCCCTTTTCAAACTGTAGGTGAATATGATCAACCACTAGATGATTTCCATACCGTTTACTGATGTTTTTAGCTGGTAATATCATGTTTTCTCTCCTTTTTGACAGTATCAGTCTAGCAAAAAAGCCGTTTAAAAAACGGCCTTTTGGGATAAGCGGTCAAAATGAGAACCTAAGTGGCAAGATGAAAGTGACAAAAAGAAGAAGAAAATTTAATGCAACCATTCTTTCCCCCATTGATTCAAGTCCTTTAAAATCGGCATCAGCGATTTCCCTTTTCCTGTCAGCTCATATTCTGTATGCTCTGTCATGACTTATAACGCACGTTTTTATATCCTTTTGGCTATCTGTGCGATTTTTTCGAGTTCTTCTTTCCGTTGACGATCACTCATATACTCCACTCGTGTAACTTGTGTCACTTTAACCGGTTTAATACCACAGGGTTTCAAGATTTGGGATTTTAGAACCTTTGCGTAGTCTTGAGAAAAAGGAAGAAAAATTTTTGGCGTATTATGCGTCGTAATGATCCACGCTTTTCCATCTAGTTGCCCCACCGGACCTCGAGGTCCATTCTGATAAGCAAAACCTGCAACAAAAACACGATCAATAAAACCTTTTAAAATAGCTGGCATTCCACTCCACCAAGTAGGGAAAATAAAAATCAACTGATCCGCCCAACTCAATAAATCTCTATACGGTTTCATGTCTTCATTATGCTGTAAATCTCTCCTTTTATGCCTTTCATCAAAACGTAAAACCGGATCAAAGTTTTCTTTATATAAGTCTACTATTTTAACCTTATGCTCTGGTGCTAAATGCTTTTGCACAGTTTGAAGGATTGATGCATTATAACTTGTTTCATTCGGATGTGAATAGATTATTAAAACATTCATCAGCTATCTCCTTTTATATAAATATCAAGCATCGTTCTGACGGTCTTTTGAACATCATTTTCTTTAAAGCTTTCTCCAACGGGACTCCTTACCAATAGAGCCAAACCAGCAATAAAACTCCAAAAATGGATCAAAATTTCTGCGTCACTACTAGAAAGATTTTCCTCATCTTTAAGTCTTAACGCTACCGACTTAAAATGTTCAAATCCTGGTAAAGAGGAGTTGACTGAAATAGTTTCCTGGGATAACTCCATATAGTTATATGGAAATTTGATAAATAATGCTTCAAATAGATAGGTTTCCTCTTGGGCAAACCTTACAAAGTTACAGCCCATCAGAGTTAGTTGAGTTCTTGCATCTATGGAAGTATCAATCCCTTGTATCATATTTTTCAAAAAGAACATTGATAAGTGTTCCATAACCACTTGAATATATCTATCTTTACTTCCAAAATGCTTATAGGGAGCTCCATGAGTCACCCCACATTTTTGAGCTATTGTACGCATAGACATCCGGTCAATCCCGTTAGTTCTGATTTCTTCAATGCCGACCGAAATTAACTTTTCTTTCAGTTCTTCCGTATTCCGTTTCATTTGACCACCTTTCCTTATCGAAGTATACGTTGTCTACTTTTATAAAGTATACACCGTCTACTTATATTTGTCAAATAAAAAAATACTCAAAACTTAGCTTCAGAGTCCCTAACCTTCTGTTATGTACTCTCCTAAGGAAAGTTTCTAAGAAGATTTTATCTTCAATTAAAAGGCTGAGACTACTGTCCCAGCCTTTTAATCATCCTTATTGACATTGAAACAAAAGCAATACTAAAACGAAAGGACAAGGATAAAAAACCTTGTCTTTTTTTAACACTAACAACTTAGACTAACATAGTTTCAAAGCAAAAACAAACTAATGGCAAAATCTAAATGTCAAATCATTCATTAATCAATTCCTCAATTTCCTTTATCCCTTCAAATTCTCCAACACTTTCGAAAAGTTCTATAGCTCGTTTGAAATGTCTGTTGGATAATTCCGTATCTTTCAATGCTAAATAGATTTCCCCTAACCCTCTATAGCTACAAGCTTGAGAAATCACATCATCTGTCTCTAAAGATTGTTCCAATGACAGATTCATGAATGTAAGAGCTTCATCAAGGTTGTTTAATTTAAATCTCACATAGCCTTGTTCGTAGTTATTCACAGCTTTCTTTAGATTATCGTTTGGAAAATACTCTTCAACTATCTTCTCTTCATCTTCAATGAGTTTTAAAGCCTTATGAAAATCACCCTGATCTCTGTAGATCATAGCTAATTGATGTAATCCAATGTGTTCATGTTCTTTATCTTCATTTTGTTGAGCTAATAAAATGTATTTCTCAAAGATATGGGTACACGAGGCATAGTCTTTTTCTGCTAACAATAAATATCCCATCAGATTTAAAAGGCTAAAATCTGTACAGGTATCAATGGAAAAATCTTGTTCAACCAACTTTTTAGCTTCTGATGTTTTTCCCTCCAAAAACAAGTCCCAAGCTGTATCAAGTTTAGAGACCATCTATTTCCCCCTTTCAACTATAAACACCCTTCATAAAATAAAATCACTCAACAAGAATATACTAATCTTTACCTATTGAAACTTAATCAAATAAACCATCAATCTGCATTAAAATAATCATAAACCTCTTTATATAGAATTCTGTCAATGTTTTAGACAAATTTTGGGAGGAAATTTTGAAGACTAGCGTCCTTCTAGTTTTCCCAATAAGTTTTAACTTCTTCAAAAATCTTATTCAAAAGTTCTGCATCTTTTTCTGACAACTGATTTTTTTCTATAACTCTATCTTTTAGTTCTGTTGCCTTTATTTTATTTCTTGCCACCGAAACTGCTATTGAATGTTTCAAAATATCAAACTCATCCTTTGAAAAGTTTGCAATGTTGGTAAGATCTAATTGTTCTAGAGGTAAACTACTGATAATTGAATAAGGTTTTTGTCCCAGCAAATAATCTGTAGTAGTACCAAAGATATTTGCTAATTTTACAACTAATTCTAATCCCGGTTCTAACGTTCCATTCTCCCAACGAGAATATGTCCCTTGCTGAACTCCAATTAATTCCGATATTTGTACTTGAGTTAATTTTTTTGATTTTCTGAGAGTTTTTAATCTATCTGAAAATTTATAATCCTTTGTATACATAAGTCTCCTATAAATATTCTTAATCGTATATTTTTACTTGACAAAATATTCTAAACGGTATAAAATAGAATTATTCCATAAGGAATATTTA
>CAUUUT010000007.1:0-32545 GCA_963548485.1 uncultured Streptococcus sp. | reverse complement strand
ATGAATTAAAGAAACGCTTAGAAGATGAAAATAGTGGATTAGAGCTTCTTTTGACGGCCTCTCATTATAAACTCGTGACAAAAGCAAGTTTAAAATCTTATATCGAAAAATATGCAGTTTCTCCGTATTCTTCTCAATTGTCTCAAGCATCACTAGAAACGTTAGCGATTATTGCGTATAAGCAACCGGTCACACGTGTAGATATTGAATCGATTCGTGGGGTTCAAAGTAGTGGTTCGATTCAAAAACTATTACTCAGAGACTTAATCGAAGAGGCTGGAAGGTTAGATTCTCCAGGTCGTCCAAAGCTGTATAAGACAACAGCTTACTTCATGGATTACTTTGGATTAGAATCTCTAGATGCCCTGCCAGATGCTTCTGATTTATTCGATTTAGATTCTGAAGAAGCAAACCAATTATTTAGAGATAATCATGATTTATTTGAAGAGTTGGAAATGCGCTCTAAAGAACATCATGAAGTAGAAGAAGAGAAAGAGTAGGTTTTTTTGTGGAAAGATTACAAAAAGTAATGGCACACGCTGGTGTGGCATCCCGCAGAAAATGTGAGGCATTTATTCAAGAAGGCCGTGTTAAAGTTAACGGTGAAGTGGTCCGAGAACTTGGCTATAAAGTCGGTGCGAATGATAAAATTGAGGTAGATGGTATTCCAATTTATAAAGAAGAACCGGTGTACTTCATGTTTTATAAACCAAGAGGCGTTCTTTCAAGTGCCAGTGATGATAAAGGAAGAACCGTTGTTACAGATTACTTCAAAGAGGTAGAGCAACGCGTGTATCCAGTAGGTCGTTTGGACTACGATACAACAGGTCTTCTTTTATTAACGAATGACGGAGAGTTTTCAAACTTGATGACCCATCCAAAGCATCACGTAGAAAAGAAATATATTGCGAAAGTTAAAGGGGTTCCGACTCCTAGACAAATGCGTCAATTGGAACGTGGAATTGTCTTAGATGGCAAGAAAACGTCAAATGCAAGAGCTCAAATTTTATCAGTAGATACAGATAAAGGAACAGGGATTGTAGCTTTAACGATTCATGAAGGATGGAACCATCAAGTGAAGCGTATGTTTGAGGCTGTAGAGTTACCTGTTATGAAATTAAAACGTGAAGAGTTTGGATTTTTAACATTGGAAAATTTACGCCCTGGAGATTATCGTGAATTGCGACCTTTTGAAGTACAAAAGCTTATAAAACTCGCGTTAGACGATGAAAAATAAAGGCCTATTAGGGAGTAATACAAAGAGAAAAACGGACTCACAGGATGAGTCCGTTTTGTTTATTCTTCAGTAAATGGTGTATTTTTCCTTTTTATAGCACCCGTTGGACAGGCTGTGTAAGCCTCCTTGAAGGATTCTATCGTATCTTCTGGTAGCGGAAGTGTTCCAGTATTCTGATCTTGTTTTACAAAGGCAATTCCTTCTGCATCATACTCGAAGATTTCAGGAGAACGTAGTTGGCAAATTCCACACGCAATACAAGATTCGCAATCAACTTTTGCATAAATTTTTGAAAGAGAGGATTTTTTATCCATGAGTCAATACTCCTTTTATCAAATTTGGATATTACATGCGATCAAGTCGTATGGTTCGATTCCGTTAAATCGATTATATCGTATTTTAACAGGAAATCGTACCATGTCGACTTTAATTGGCGTGACTGAAGATAAAGCAGAAGTGTTTTTTGCAAGTTTGCCTCATTTGAAAGAAGTGGAGTACCATCGATTATTAGTAGCATTGATTAGAGATGGACTAATTTTAGATGAGGACTCTAATTTGAGTTTAGCTAAAGAAATTTCAGACTTACCACTTGTTACTAAAGGGAGTCATCCTGTTAATTACTTAATGCATCCTTATTCGTTTGTGCAATTAAGAGATGTCACAAGACTATGGGTGGAATGGATTAGTTACCACCGTTATGAGGAATCAAAATATCGACCTCTCATTCAAAATGTATGGTTACAGCAATTATTTAAACGATGGTATAAAGAAGAAAATATTACAACTGATTGGTTTGATAGAGTTGTGGAAGAGTTCAAGGTCTGGACCAATCGGCAAGAGGACTCTGTTAAAGGACATTGGGTCGGCATTTTTAATGGTGCCAAATCAACAGCAGCCTTGGAAGAAGAGCTCCTGTCATTGTGGGGATTTTCCACTGTTGAAGACTGCGAATCCCTCTCAAGACTTGTCTTTATGAAATGGGTGAGTGATGTATTCGAAGAGGATAAACAGTACCCAATTACTTATAATTGGTTTAAAAAAATGTTTCAATGGATTTCTCATGAAACGATTTCTGTTCAAAAAACGGTTCGCCTCTTTGGAAGAGGGATGAAACGAGCAGAGATTGCCCGTCTTCGCCAATTAAAAGAGAGTACGATTAATGACCACCTCTTAAAGTATCTGCTACTTACAAAAGACGCCTACTATAAACGTGTGGAAGAAAGCTCTGTAGCCAAACCATACAAAATGCTGTTTAACAATGGAGCTTATCCAAAATACAAAGAGGCAAAAGAACAGTTTGAAGCTGAAGGGAAGAAAATGGATTTCTTCTTATTCAGATACTATCAAATTAAAGCCTTAAAGGAGCGTGGTTGACATGGATCCAATATTGAATCGATTTGGATATAAGGAGTTCCGGGAAGGGCAAAAAGAAGTCATCGCGGCTCTAGAGAAAGGGACGGACGCAATTGCGATTCTTCCAACAGGAAATGGGAAATCGTTTATTTATCAATATATTGGCTTAAAAGAAAAATGTAGAGTCGTTATTGTGTCGCCACTGATTGCCTTAATGGTTGACCAAGTGGCCAGTTTGAAACAACTGGGGATTCATAGAGCAGTTGCTATCACTTCTTTAATGACAGAGTCGGAGAAAAACTATATTTTAAGTACACTAAATGAATATCAGTTTATCTTCGTATCTCCAGAAATGTTACAAGCACCAAGATTCTTTAAGCAATTAGTAAAACTTGAAATTGGACTACTCGTTGTAGATGAAGCTCATTGTATTTCACAGTGGGGATATGACTTTAGAAGTGATTATCTATTTATCGGAAAAATGCGAAAAAGCCTTGAGAATCCTAGAACATTAGCGTTAACAGCAACAGCAACCACTCAAGTGATTCAAGATATTTATACATTTTTAGGATTGAACAAAGAACAGACTGCCTATTTTCAAGGGCATGCGTTTTTGAAAAATCGAGAAATTGATATTCTCCCTGTTGAAGGACTTCGAAGTAAAATGCTTAGTGAAGTGCTCAAAAGGGTAGAGTTTCCGTGTATTGTCTATGCTTCGACCATAAAGGAAATCGAAGGACTCAAAGAATCCCTTTTATCCGAAGAGTTTACGAAACTGGATACTTTTCATTCGAAGCGTCAATCTCAAGATAGACAGATTATTCAACAGAAATTTTTCCGAGGAGATATTAATATTCTGTTAGCGACAAGTGCTTTTGGAATGGGAATTAACCAGTCTAATATTCGTACGATTATTCACTACCAACTTCCACAAACACTAGAAGATTATGTGCAGCAAATTGGACGAGCAGGACGTGACTTAGAATTTAGTCGCTGTATTGCTTTTGTGCATCCTGATGATTTTCCTGAGATGGAACGTAAAATTGGACGCTCCTTTGATGTGGAGAATGAAGAAGAAAACGAAATTCATCAAAATATTAAAGAGATTGCAAAAGCTTTTCGTTGGAATAACGTACAACAAAAGGAATTTATGCAACTTCAACGGGGCCGTAAATTAAAACAATTGGGGCAAATAGAAGAGTTTGCTACAACATCAATGTGTAAAGAACAGTATTTAGCGCAATTTTTTGGTGAAAAGCGTACCGATGCTTGCGGTAAATGTAGTAGTTGCAGACATCTAGATCTATTTTTATTGGAAATAGGGACTAGATGGAATGAAATGGAAAGTCGTAAAAATTCCTTTGAGGAAAGCTTTAAGAAATTATTTAATCTCTGACAAAATAGAGTGATTTTTTGAGAAATTATGCTACAATAGTACTAAAGTAAAAGTTTGCCCTGAGTGTAAGAATATGCTATATTGTGTAGTGAATTGACTGAGTATAGCATTGGGTCAAATTAGGAGGATTTTGAATGAGCGATAACTTTAATAATAATGAAGATTTAAATCAAACAGAAGAACAACCATGGGAAAGAAAATTTGGCGAAGAAGAGAATTTAAAGAACCGTCAATTTTCTCGTAGTGCTAGAAACTCAGGTGGAAAAGCAGTAGCACCGTTATCAAATGTTTTATTATTTGTATTCTTAATTGTAATTGTAGCACCAGTATTATTTATGATGTGGTTCTCAATTAGCAATAATAGTAATCAAGTGAAACCTAGAACGGCTGATGATGTGATGTTAACGAAGACTGTTGAAACAACAACAGCAACTCCGGAAACAACAGCTGCTACAACAAAACAAGAGGCTACAACAACAGCTCACGAAGCTACAACAACAGCTCCTCGTCAAGCTGAACAAACGCAACAAACACCAACGACTCAAGCGCAACAACAAAACGGTAACTATGGTACTTACACAGTTAAAGCTGGAGATACTTTATACCGTATCGCTGTAAATCATGGTATGGATGTTGCAACATTAAAACGAATTAATGGTCTTTCAGGAGATAATATTGCTCCAGGAACTACATTAAAAGTAGCACAATAATATACGACTAAAATACAAGAAGTCTGAGACGCAAGACGTTTCAGGCTTTCTTTTTGAGAAGGAGAGAGAGTATGCAAGTTGCAATTGATGGACCTGCTTCGTCTGGGAAAAGTACAATTTCGAAATTAATTGCTAAAGAAACCAATTTTCTTTATTTAGATACGGGTGCGATGTATCGTGCGACCACTTTAGCATTTTTAAGAAATCATATTTCTGGTGATGATGAAAAGGCGATTGAAGAATTATTAGAGTATTTAGATATCAGTTTTAAAAATACGGAAGATGGCCAACTCGTATTCTTAAATGGTGAAGATGTTACTCGTGAAATTCGTGATCTGGAAGTGACAAGAAATGTATCTGAAGTTTCAGCAATTAAAGCTGTTCGAGTGAAGCTTGTTCAAATGCAACGTGAGATTGCTGAAAATCATTCGATCATTATGGATGGTCGAGATATCGGAACAGTGGTACTTCCTAATGCAGAATTAAAGATTTTCTTAGTGGCTTCTGTGAAAGAACGTGCGCTTCGCCGTTATAGAGAAAACCAAGAGAAGGGTATTGAGTTATCTTTAGAAAAATTAGAAGAAGAAATCGCTCATCGTGACTTTTTAGATAGCACTCGTAAGGAATCTCCTTTGAAAAAAGCGGATGATGCAATTGAAATCGATACAACAAGCCTATCAATTCAAGAAGTTGTTTCTAAAATTACGAATCTTATCCAAGAAAAGTTAACGAATTAACCAGTTTTTGCAAAAAAATACTAGAATTCGTTTTCATTTAGTGGTATGATTGTAAGTGGATAAAAAGTTTGATTTTACACAAAAATCAAACTTTGTGTTCGTATGAATTGTCGCGCTTAGGAGGAAGTCACATGTCAGAATTACAAACAATGCAAGATGCGCTAGATATCGTTAAAGATATTCAAATCGGAGATTTAGTACAAGGTGAAGTATTAACTCTACAAGATAAACAAGCCATCGTAGGAATTATCGGTGGAGGAGTTGAAGGGGTTATTCCTTTCAATGAATTATCAACATCACCAGTAGAACGTGTAGAAGACGTTTTAGCTGTGGGAGATGTCGTTGATTTAGTAGTCATCAAACAAATCAAAGATAAAGAAAATGGAAGTTTCTTACTTTCTAAAAAACGTGTAGATGCACGTAAAGTTTGGGAAGAAATTCAAGCTAAATTCGATAACAAAGAAATCATCGAAGCTCCAGTTGTGGATGCTGTTAAAGGTGGTTTAGTAGTGGATGCAGGAGTTCGTGCTTTCGTACCAGCTTCTATGGTATCAGACCACTATGTTGATAACTTAGCTCAATTCAAAGGCCAAACATTAGCTTTTGAAATCGTTGAAATCGAACCAAGCGAAAATCGTTTAATCTTATCACGTAAAAACTTAGTTGCAGCTGAAAAAGCAGCTAAGCGTGCAGCTGTATTTGAAGCAATTCAAGAAGGTTCTGTAGTGACTGGTAAAGTAGCTCGATTAACAAACTTCGGTGCATTTATCGACTTAGGTGGTGTGGATGGATTAGTTCACATCTCACAAATCTCTCACGAGCACGTTGCGAAAGCAAGCGACAAATTAAAAGTTGGCGAAGAAGTTCAAGCTAAAGTCATCTCTGTGGATCCAGAAAGTGGACGTGTATCATTATCGATTAAAGATACATTAGCAGGACCATGGGATAACATTGAAGAACGCGCAGCAGTTGGTTCTGTATTAGACGGTTTAGTAAAACGTCTAACTACATTTGGAGCATTTGTTGAATTATTCCCTGGAGTAGAAGGATTAGTTCACATCTCACAAATTGCTCACCAACACATCGCAACACCACATGAAGTTCTTAAAGAAGGTCAAGAAGTTCAAGTGAAAGTTCTTGAAGTTCATCCAGAACAACAACGTATTTCTTTAAGTATTAAAGCTTTACAAGAAGCTCCAAAACCTGAAAGAGAAGAAGTTGAAGAAGTGGTTGAAGAAACATACGAATTACCTGAAGAAGATGTTTCATTCTCTTTAGCAGATCGTTTAGGAGATCAACTTTCTGAACTTAAAGTTGAAGAATAACAATAAGATATAAGTTAAGTGGAAATAGTCTGGACTGGTTCCAGACTATTTTTATGATAGAATTAGAGAAAAAGGAGGAATAGTATGTCAACACCAGTTATTGCCGTTGTAGGAAGACCAAATGTTGGAAAATCTACAATTTTTAACCGTATTGTCGGAGAGCGAATCTCAATCGTAGAAGATATCGCCGGAGTTACTCGTGACCGTATCTATTCTGAAGGTGAGTGGTTAGGGCACTCCTTTAATATTATTGATACAGGTGGAATTGATATTACGGATGAACCGTTTATGTCAAATATCCGTATGCAAGCAGAAATCGCGATGGAAGAAGCCGATGTCATTATCTTCCTTACAAGTGTGAAAGAGGGCGTGACAACGACTGATGAACACATTGCAAAATTGCTCTATCGTACGAACAAACCAGTTTTACTTGCTGTGAATAAAGTCGACAATCCTGAATTACGTTCAGAAATTTTTGATTTCTATTCATTAGGATTTGGTGAACCATTCCCAATTTCAGGAAGTCATGGATTAGGACTTGGAGATTTATTAGATGCGGCAGTCAAAGCGTTCCCTGAAGATAAGGATGACGAAGAGGATAAAGATGTTATTAAATTTAGTTTTATCGGTCGTCCAAACGTAGGGAAATCAAGTTTAGTGAATGCGATGCTTGGCGAAGAACGTGTGATTGTTTCCAATGTTGCAGGAACGACTCGTGATGCCATCGATACAACGTTTGAAGACGAAGAAGGGACTATTTTCAAGATGATTGATACGGCCGGTATTCGTAAAAAAGGTCGTGTCTTTGAATCAACTGAAAAATATAGTGTCTTACGTGCCTTAAGAGCGATTGAACGAAGCGACATTGTTTGTGTGGTCTTGAATGCCGAAGAGGGAATTCAAGAACAAGATAAGAAGATTGCAGGGTATGCTCATGAAGCCGGTAAGGGTGTCGTTATTTTAGTGAATAAGTGGGATACGCTTGAAAAAGATAATTCGACTTATAAAGAATTTGAAGATAAGATTCGTCAAGAATTCTTATACTTATCTTATGCTCCAATTATTTTTGTATCTGCGAAGACAAAACAACGTCTTACAAAAATTCCACCAATCTTAAAAGAGATTCATGAAGTTCGTTCACGTCGTATTTCATCTTCTGTATTGAATGATGTATTAATGGATGCAATCGCGATGAACCCAACACCAACGGATAAAGGGAACCGTTTGAAGATTTACTATATGACGCAAGTAGCGATTCAACCACCAACATTTGTAACCTTTGTAAATGATGTTGAATTGATGCATTTCTCGTATGAACGCTTCTTAGAAAACCGAATTCGATCAGCATTTGGCTTCGAAGGAACACCAATTCATATGATTACGCGCCAAAGAAAGTAAAATAATTCATATAACCCTTATAAAACAAGATATAAAACGTTGAAACTATAGAGTTTGAATGGTATAATCTAGAGGAAATCAAAACTATTTTTCGATTTCCAGACAAGTTGGACCACTCAACGAACTCTGATAGAAATTCTTATTTGACGGAGGTGAAACTAAAATGGCTAACAAAGCAGAATTAGTAGATCGCGTTGCTAAAAAAACGCAATTAACAAAGAAAGATGTTTCAGCAACAGTTGAAGCGTTATTCGAAACAATTCAAGAAGCTTTAAAAGCAGGTGAAAAAGTTCAAGTTATCGGATTTGGTACCTTCGAAGTTCGCGAACGCGCTGCTCGTAAAGGACGTAACCCTCAAACAGGTAAAGAAATCAAAATCAAAGCTTCTAAAGTTCCAGCATTCAAAGCTGGTAAAGCTCTTAAAGATGCAGTTAAAAAATAATTCCTCTGAATTATTTTTCATAGCATGAAGTTTTGTTTGGTGTTATATTAGAGGTAACTCTATATAACACCTTCTTTTTTTGGTGTAAAATATCAAACTTATACATATTTAAATGCAATATTTTTTTTGCAAAAGGAGACATTATGACACAAGTAATCGACGCAATTGAACAAGCTTTACAAGAACAAGATATTGATAAAGTCTATGAACACTATCATCATTTTTTTGACAATTTTGACCCAGAAAAAGATCTTCAAGAGATGGCAGACTTAGCGACCTATTCTGTATCTATCGGATTCTATGAGGAAGCAAAACGTGCCTTATTACAACTAACAGAAGTGGAATCAGATGAAGCCATTTGGACGATTTTATTGGCAGAGATTTTAGTTGCTGAAGGGGAAACAGACCAAGCGTTGTCGATTTTATATGATATTCCAGAAACGGATCCAGATTATCCAAGTGTCTTAGTTGTTCAATCGGAAGCTTATAAGGAAGAAGGCGACTTTGACCTAGCAGAGAAAAAATTATTAAATGCAAAAGATTTAGAGCCGGATGAACCAATGATTGATTTTTATCTTGGAACATTATTATTTGAAGCAGGAAGTTTTGAACGTAGTGCTTTCTTCTTAGAAAGATTCTTAAAGCAAAATCCTACTGAAACTGGAGAAGAAGAACGCGCACAAGAATTATATGTCGAAGCAACTCTTAGAATTGGAAATAAAGAGCCTTTAGAGCAATATATTGGAGAAGAGAGCATTGATGGACTTTCTAGTGATTTATTGCTTCAAATGGGGACATATGAGTCTATTGAAGGCAACTACGAGAAGGCGTTAGAGTATTATTTAGAGATTCTTGGACGCGAAGAAGAGAATCGTGAAGTGACATTAAACGTGATTCAATGTCTATTGATGCTAAAACGTGAAGAAGAAGCAAAAAGCTATGCCAAAAAATGGGTTGCATTTGATGATTTAAATGATGAAGCCCATCGTATTTTAGGGCAGATTGAATTAGCAACAGGAGAAAAAGATGCGGGGCTTCTTTCATTAAAAGAAGCAGTAAACCTCAATAGTGATTCGTTTTTAAATGTGACTTCTTATGTAGAAGCGTTGAATGAAGAGGAAGAATACGATGAAAGTATTGCTTTCCTTGAGAGTCTTGAAACAAAAGAAGATGCAGTCATTCTTTATTTGTTTGCGAAAACCTATGAGGAAATGGAAGAGTATGAGAAAGCATTTGAGTACTATCAAAAAGCCTATGAAGCTGGTGAAAGTTCAGTCGAATTTCTAGAAGACTATATTCGTTTCATGATAGAAGAAGGACGTAAAGATTTAGCAGCTCCAGCCTTACAAGAAGCCTTAAAGGTCGATCCATTTAACCCTGAATTTATCCGCTATACATTTATTTTTGAAGAGTAGGAGGGATACTTTGTTTAACCCTAGTTTAGAAACAAAGAAGAAGTTTATATCGTGGTTTATTTCAAATCATTCTTTAAAAAGAAGAGAGTCTTTATGGATTCTAAATTACTTGTTAAACCATGAGTTGTTGTTGAAACAAATTCATTTTGTGGAACATGTGGAAGCTACTCCAAAAGGAATGTTGTTTTCAACGATTAAACCTGCTCAGGAATCTTTCTTATTTTTTAAAGAAGGAACGAAATTCGATAATCCAGAAGTCGCTTTTCATGATATGCGTCTTCACTGGAAAGAGGATTGCTACGTTGAATTAGACTTCCCAAATGCTTATAAGAGTATGGTGAGTTTTTCAGTGTTAGAGAAAAATCCGTATTACATCCAAGAAGCTGAAGAGATGGAAGTAGTGGAAGATGAACTAGACATTATCCAAAAAGAAGTGTTAATCTCTCAATTGAAATCAGAAATAAATGAGGCGCTCGAATCAATGGACTCGGCGCGATTTATGGAACTAACGAATCGATTAAAGGAGTTAGAAGATGAGTGAATTTAAGGGAAAAGTAGACATTCAAGCAGTCTCACTCTTTGTGGATGCACTTCCTGTTCTTCAAACCTTAAAAAACGCTGGACATGAGGCTGTCTTTGTAGGTGGTTCTGTTCGTGATTTGGTGCTGGGAAAAGAAATCTCTGATGTAGATATTGCGACTAGTGCCACTCCTGAAGAAGTAAAGAGTCTTTTTGCTCATACGGTCGATGTAGGGATTGAGCATGGAACAGTTCTCGTGTTACATCATCATGAAAGTTATGAGGTGACCACATTCCGTACAGAAGGGACCTATCAAGATTTTAGACATCCAGACTCTGTAACTTTTGTTAGAAGCTTAGAAGAAGACTTGATGCGTCGCGATTTTACGATTAATGCACTGGCACTAAACGACCAAGAGGAAATTGTGGATTACTTTAATGGGATTGAAGATTTAGAGCATGGAATTATCCGCTGTGTTGGAAATCCCTTGGAGCGTTTTAATGAAGATGCTCTTCGTATGATGCGTGCGGTCCGTTTTGCAGGGCAATTAGGCTTTGCAATTGAAGAGGAGACCTTCAGCGCGATTCGTACTTTAAAAGCCAATCTCGAACGAGTCGCTGTGGAGCGAATGAAAGTAGAGTTTGAGAAAATGATACTGAGTCCCAATCGACAGCTTGCGTTTAATGCTTTTGTAGAAAGTGAACTCTACCAGTCTTGCCCTGATTTTAAAGAAGCAAAGGACACGCTGTTAAAGATTGGAGAATTTCCATTAGATGCTATTAGTATTACTGGGGCGTGGATTTTATTTGCGTATTATGAACAATTTAATTCTTCAACGCTTAGAAAAGTATTGAAAAATTGGAAATCTTCCAATGAACAAATTTCTACTATATTAACAGGCTATCAAACATTACTAGCGCGTCTTGAAAGAGAGTGGGATGCATTTTTGGCGTATGATTGTCCAGAAGACTTGGCTGTAGAAGTGGAACAATTATTACCAGGAATTGGGCGAGTAGAGCAACTAGAAGAGATGAAGGCTGTGTATCAACAGTTACCAATTCGCTCTATGAAAGACATTCAAATTGATGGTTTTGGAGTGAAAGAAGCACTTGGGTTAGAGAAGATGGGCCCAATCATTGGTGAAGTATTACAAGCCCTTCAATCAGAAATTCTTTCTGGTAGATTGATAAATGAAAATGCAGAAATTGTTTCATGGATTAGAAACAATTTCAATGAAAATAAATAAATTTACAATGAAATGAAAAACATTATTTTGAAAGCTATTTAAATGATGATAATTCTTGAATGAAAGGCGTTTCAATGGTATTATCATTTTGTAAGCAATAATTTATTTTAAGGAGTGACCCTATATGAAAAAGGTTATGTCAGGTTTACGTTTTGTATTTAGAAATGGAGAAACATGGACGATTAATCGCCGTTTGATTGGTGACTTATGGATTAAAAAAGTTACAACATCATTTGGTCGTATTAACGGTGGAGAATTCCAAGAAATTCACCCATGTGAATCATTACGTATCGAAATCTTCCCTGAAGCTGACCACGTTATGTCAGAAGACATTAACTTAGGTGGTTTAGAATTAGGTATGTTCGAACGTGTTAAAAAATATAGCGATATCGAATTAATGGATATTTTATATGTTGATGGAAATCATCCAAAATCAGATGTAATTGTTGAAAAAGATCGTGTTTATTTCCCATACAGCCCAGTAGATGAAGATGGAAATGACAACAAATACCAAAGTTCAGCAATTGGTACTCACGGTAACTTATTCATCGTGATTGACCCAGAAAAATCTGTGGAAGATATTTACCCAGAAATTTAATTGCCTTTAGAACCTAGGACATTTGTCCTAGGTTTTTTATTTAGTTTGATTTATTTATTTTATTATATAAGAAATCTAGTTCTTTTCATGATTTAAAGGTATAATAAATTTAGCACAAGTTAAAGGAGTGAAATTATGAAAGTTTGTTTTATTGCAGCTGAAGCAGCTCCATTTGTTAAAGTTGGAGGTTTAGGAGACGTTATCGGTTCCTTACCAAAAGCTCTTCGTGAATTAGGGGTAGATGCACGCGTTGTTTTACCTTTATATTCTAGTATTGACCGCGATCGTTTTGGTCTAAAATACAAAGCCTATCAATTTGTGGATTTAGGCTGGAGACATTCTTATTGTGGAATCTTCGAAACAGAAGTAGACGGGGTTCCTTGTTATTTTATCGATAATGAACAATATTTTAATCGTGATAGTATTTATGGACAAATTGATGATGGTGAGCGTTTCGCTTTCTTCTCAAAAGCAGCACTAGAAATCTTGCCAGCACTAGATTTCAAGCCAGATGTTGTGAATGTGAATGATTGGCATACAGCACTATCCGTTATTTATTTAGATGTATTAAAGAGTCGTGAAGCAGAATTTTATAAAGATATGAAAAGTGTTCTTTCGATTCATAATATCGAATTCCAAGGACGTTTCAATCCTTATGAAATGGGAAATCTATTTGGTTTAGAAAACAAGTACTTTGATGCACTGATTTATAATGGGGATCTCAACTTGCTGAAAGGAGCTATTCAATTAGCGGATCGTGTCAATACAGTTAGTGAAACATATGCTCGTGAAATCTTGGACCCTTATTTCTCATATGGTTTGGATAAGATTTTAAGAGTAGAGCAAGGAAAATTAAGAGGAATCTTAAATGGGATTGATGTGGATAAATTCAATCCAAAAACAGATCCAATGATCCCAGTGAACTACGATTTGAATACGTTTGAAGATAAGGTTCAAAATAAACTAGCGTTCCAAAAAGAGATGGCTTTAGAAGTGAATGCAGATATTCCATTAATTGGAATGGTGACTCGTCTTACACATCAAAAGGGAATTGATTTAATTTTACAAGCAAGTGAAGAAATCCTTAAAACTGGGGCACAATTAGTGATTCTAGGGACAGGGGATGCTCATTACGAGAGTGCTTTACGTTCATTAGAACATTACAGACATGATCGTGTACGAAGCATTTTACTATTCTCTAATGAGATGTCTGCGAAAATTTATGCAGCAAGTGATTTATTCTTAATGCCATCTAAGACAGAGCCTTGCGGATTGTCACAA
This sequence comes from uncultured Streptococcus sp., assembly GCA_963548485.1. Lineage (GTDB taxonomy): Bacteria > Bacillota > Bacilli > Lactobacillales > Aerococcaceae > Granulicatella. The sequence goes on along the minus strand of CAUUUT010000007.1, from coordinate 18,887 downwards.
CTCATCTCAATGCGTTACGGAACAGTTCCTGTTGTTCATCGTGTGGGTGGATTACGCGATACGGTTATTCCATTTACAGGAGTAGAAGGAAATGGATTCACGTTTGAAAGTTTCCATGCTGGAGATATGATGGATGCCATTTATCGTGCCGTTACATGCTTCTACCAATCACCAGATGAGTGGAACCAAATTATCAAGAACAATTTACAAAAAGATGTTAGTTGGGAACAGTCAGCTAAGAAATATTTAGACTTATACCATGAAGTGGTATAAAAATCAGCAGGAGGCTCTTAAATGGTCAAAAAAACTTTAACCAGTCGTGTAGAAAATTCATTAAAGAATCAATTCGGTGTCACCATCTCGAATGCAAGTAAGAGACAAGTATACGAAGCGATGATGAGATCTGTTCGTGATATTTTAATGGAAAAGAAATTCAGCTATGAACAAACATTAAAACAATCTCGCCAAAAACGTGCGTACTATATGTCGATGGAATTCCTAGTAGGACGTACACTTCGCAATAACTTATTCAATTTAGGCATTGAAAAAGAAGCAAAAGAATTTTTAAGTGAATATGATTTTTCACTGGATGAGATTTACAATATGGAACCAGATCCAGGTTTAGGAAATGGTGGTTTAGGTCGTCTTGCGGCTTGTTACTTAGACGCTTTAACAAGTAATGAATATCCAGTAACGGGATTCTCAATCCTTTACGAATACGGTATTTTTAAACAAGTCATTACAAATGGATGGCAACAAGAATTCCCAGATCAATGGTTAGACCTTGGTAAATATGGGTTAGTGTACCGCAATGATGAAGAAGTTGAAGTTCGTTTCGGTGGTGAATTAGAGCAAGTGATGACAGAAACTGGCTTAAAAGTGAATCACAAAAACTATACTTCGATTCAAGCAGAACCTTATGATTTATTAATCTCTGGTTATGATTCTTCTGCTGTAAATACATTACGTTTATGGGAAGCAAAAGCAAAAACTGGTTTCAATATGAAACTTTTCGAACGCGGTGAATATTCTAAATCATCTGAAGCAGAAGCCATTGCGTCTTCAATTTCTAAATTATTATATCCAGCTGATGTCACCAACGAAGGTAAAGAGTTGCGTATCAAACAACAATACTTCTTTATCAGTGCGTCGTTACAACAATTAGTGAAGAACCATTACCATGAATTCGGTACATTAGAGAACTTCTCTGAACATGTGGCTCTTCATATTAATGATACTCACCCTGCAATGGGAGTCGCTGAATTAATGCGCTTATTGGTCGATGAGTATGGATATGATTGGGATAAAGCCTGGAGCATTACAACAAAGACTTTTGCTTATACAAACCATACCATTATGGCAGAAGCGTTAGAAAAATGGCCAGTATCCTTATTCCAACCAATTCTTCCACGTATTTACTCAATTATTGAAGAAATTAACAAACGTTTCTGTGCTTGGGTTATCGAACAAGGTAAAGAATACACATTACGTGATACGGCGATTATTTATGACGACATGATTAAGATGGCAAATCTTTCAATCGTGGGTAGTCATTATGTCAATGGTGTATCGAAACTTCATAGTGATATTCTTGTTCGTGATACATTTAAAGCATTTAACGACTTATATCCTGGAAAATTTGGTAATGTTACTAATGGGATTGCGCACCGCCGTTGGTTAGGTCAAGCAAACCCAGAACTTGCTTCTTACTTAGAAAAATTAATTGGAGATGACTTCATTAAAGACCTATCCGGTATTTCTAAATTGAACGCATACAAAGATGATGAGAAAGTACTAAAAGACTTACAAGCGATTAAATTAACGAAGAAAGAGCAATTAGCAGATTACATTAAGGAAACTCTTGCAATTTCGGTAAATCCTCATTCAATTTTTGACGTACAAGTGAAGAGATTACACGAATACAAACGTCAATTATTAAATGCGTTACACATTGTATATCTTTACCATGAAATTAAATACAATGGATTACGTCCAACTCCACGTACATTTATTTTTGCTGCGAAAGCTTCTTCAGGCTACCAAATGGCGAAAAATATTATTAAATTCATCCACTCAATTTCCCAAATGATTGAAAGTGATGAATTAGTACGTGAATACATTAAAGTAGTATTCATTCCAGATTACAAAGTAACATTAGCAGAAATTATCTTGCCTGCTGCAGATGTGAGTGAGCAAATCTCACAAGCCGGTAAAGAAGCAAGTGGTACTGGTAACATGAAGCTGATGTTAAATGGAGCCATTACGCTTGGTACAATGGACGGAGCAAACGTTGAAATCTATGAAGCTGTGGGAGAAGATAATATCGTAATCTTCGGGTTAGAAACAAAAGAAGTAGAGGCGTTATATGCTAAGGGATACAAACCTTGGGAATACTATAATAACTCACCTAAGATTAAAACCGTTCTTGATTTCATCCGTACGATGACGGTTGGGGGAATGAACTTTAACTTCATCGTGGATTATTTATTAACTCAAGATCACTATATGTGTCTTGCAGACTTTGACAGTTATGTTGAAGCGCAAGAACGTATTGAAAAAGACTACAATAATTCCTCTAAATGGATGAAGATGAGCCTTGCAAATATCGCAAATGCGGGTATCTTCTCAGCTGACCGTTCAGTAGAAGAATATGCAAAAGACATTTGGCATATCAAACGTGTTCAAGGATAATAAACTAAAAAAAGAGATTCTCACAAGTGGGGCAGCCCCACTGTGAGAATCTTTTTTTATGGATCGATTAAATTTGATAAGCAGCAAAGCCATATGCAGGAACAAGAAGTCCATTTGGATGATTTCTTGTTTGATGACTTGCAAAAATTTGTTTGCCATGAAGGCCTTCAATGTACTCCGTATGTTCATTCATATTGACCGCACATAGCAGAGATTCACGTTGATATACAAGGCACCCATTGTTTTCGTAGATGACATTGAAATCTCCCTTGAAGTCTTCTTTATACTCAGTTCTAAAGGCAGTTAAGGCTTTGTAATGTTCGAAGATTTCTTCGTTGATTTCTTTTTTGCTAAATGTCTTACGGTTGTATGGATCGCGGAAACCTTGCATTCCAATTTCGTCTCCGTAATAGATTGAAGGAACACCTGGAAGAGTGAATTGAATGAAGCTTGCGATTTTGAGTTTTTGAATCGTATTCTCAAGTTCTTTTCCAGTTATTTCAAGAGTTGGACGTTCATGGAGAGGAACTGCTTCCGTATTGCCAAATCCAATTTTTGTAATGATCCGTTCTGTATCGTGACTATCCAATAAGTTCATTAGAACTTCAAGTGCTGGTTTTGGATAATGATCAATCAATTCTTCAATGGCAAAGCGTAATGCATGAGCGTTCTTCGTTTGAACAAACTCAATGATGGCATCTTTCCAAGGGTAGTTCATCACGCTGTCGAGTTGTTTTCCTAAGAAATAGCGACGACGATGATCATAGGCAAACTTAGTTGTAGCGTCTTCCCAAACTTCACCAATAATGAGAGCTTCTGGATCTGTTTGTTTGACGGTTACTCGTAATGCATCTAAAAACTCATCAGGAAATTCATCGGCTACATCTAAACGCCAACCACCAATTCCGAGATGTTGCCAGAAAGGTAGTACACCAGTTTTAGGATCATTGATGAATTTCATATAGGAAGGTTCTAATTTATTCACCGTTGGAAGGTTTGTAAATCCCCACCATGAGTGATACGTATCTGGAAACTCCATAAAGCTAAACCATGGATAGTATGGTGACTCTGTTGAGTTATACGCACCCACGCTATCGTAATGACTTTGCTTGTTGAAGTAAATACTGTCGTCTCCAGTATGACTAAATACGCCATCTAAAATAATTTCGATTCCATGTTTTTTAAACTTCGCACAAAGCTTTTTAAAGTCTTCATTCGTTCCTAAGTAAGGATCCACATTGAAATAATCCGCAGTAGAGTAGCGGTGGTTATCTGGACTTTCCATAATTGGATTTAAATAAATACAGTTTACATTTAAGGCTTTGAAATGTTCTAGTTCTTCTTCAATTCCTTTTAAATTCCCAAGGAAGAAATCCTGCGCCTTGTAATTTTCATGTGTGATACTCGATTGAGGATATTCGTTCCAGTCCTCATGACGGTAACGAATATCCTCGTTTGCTGCTTTTTTTGCTTTATATTGATCACTTTTCTTGAAACGGTCTGGGAAGATTTGATACATAATTCCACCCTTAAACCATTCTGGAGTCGTAAATTGTTCTTCGTAAACTGTTAATTGCCAACTGTTAATCTCATGATAGTTCAGAACAGGAACTGCTTGGAATTCATGGTTGCTAAGGAAGTAAGTCCCAATTTCAGAGCGAACTTCAAAATAGTAGAAATAAAGTCCTGTTTGTAAAGGTGAAATTTCAAATGAGAATAACGTTGCATCCGCTTCAATCGTAGAGCGACTTGGATGATAAATTCTAGTTGTTTGTGTTAAATCTTCTTTTAAAACTAATTGGATAGAAGAGAGGTGAGTCTCTTTCGTAACTTTAACTTGAATAAAAATAGTTTGTTTATCCGTCACTGCTCCAGAAGGATATTTATTTTTAAGTGAGTGATAGAAAATCATAATAGGCCCCTTTTTTTAATCTATATTTATTGTAATACAAAGTAGTGAAAAGTGATACCAAAACGGTGATTATGAAAATTAATGAGAATAAAACAAAATTTTTCAAGAAAATTCATGAAAACCTATACGAATATTTATGAAATATGTTATAATTATAACAAGAGAATTTGTTTGGGAGCCAAGCTTCTCTAATTTTTAAAACAACAATGAAAACGCTTATTATGTTTTTGTTAGCGAATGCGAAAAGGAGTGATTGTTTAGTGCAACAACTAGCTGAATATTTATTTCATGAGGGAAGAAACTTTCATAGTTACGATTTCTTAGGTAACTTTCCTGGTGATAACGAATGTACATTCCGAGTTTGGGCTCCAAACGCTAAAGAGGTCTATGTAACAGGTGATTTTTGTGACTGGAGACCAACAGATTATCGAATGGAACGCATTAATCCTAATGGAATCTATGAAATAACCATTCCAAATGTGAAGCAATTCGATTCCTATAAATATGTCATCGTTCCTCATCATGGTGACTGGTTATGGAAAGCTGATCCATATGCACGTCATGCTGAGACGAGACCACAAACCGCTTCTAAAGTGTATCATTTCCCAGATTTTTCTTGGACTGATGAAAAATGGATGAAGAATAGAACTGTTCCGTTCCAGGAACCTTTGAATATTTATGAAGTCGAGCTAAGCTCATTTAAGAAAAAGGAAAATGGGGATCCATATTCCTATCGTGAAATGGTAGATGTGTTAATTCCTTACGTAAAAGAAATGAATTACACCCACATTGAACTATTACCGATTACGGAATATCCATATGACAAATCTTGGGGATATCAAGTAACAGGCTTCTTCGCAGCCACTTCTAGATTTGGAACGCCTGAAGATTTTATGTACTTTGTGGATGAGTGTCATAAAGCAAATATTGGTGTGATTTTAGACTGGGTACCAGGGCATTTTACGAAAGATGCCTTTGGTTTATATGAATTTGATGGAACGCCTTGCTATGAGTATGGAGACCCTCGCATCCAAGAACATAAAGGGTGGGGAACTCGTGTCTTCGACTATGGAAAGACAGAAGTGCTTTCATTCCTTTACTCTAGTGCAGTATTTTGGCTCGAGAAATTCCACATCGACGGACTCCGAGTGGATGCTGTAAGCTCAATGTTGTTCTATAACTATTGTCGCAGTGAAGAAGAGTCTGCACGTAATATTTACGGTGGATTTGAAAATCTAGAAGCCATTCGATTTATTCAATCTCTAAATGAGTTTGTTCGTAATGAGTATCCTGGAGTAATGATGATTGCTGAAGAGTCTACTGCATTCGCTGGTGTTACAAAACCAGTTGAAGAAGGAGGCCTTGGTTTCCACTTCAAATGGAATATGGGCTGGATGAATGACTCTCTTGATTATTTAGAGAAAGATCCTCTATTCAGAGGAGGAATTCACAATCAATTTACATTCTCAATGATGTACGCCTTCTCAGAAAACTATATATTACCGATTTCTCATGATGAAGTCGTTCACGGTAAAAAGTCGCTCTTAGATAAAGCTTCAGTTCCTTATGAAGACAAGTTTTCAAACTATAGAACTTTTATGGGTTATATGATGGCTCATCCGGGTAAAAAATTAAACTTCATGGGAAATGAAATTCCGCAAATGATTGAGTGGAATGAAGAACGAGAATTAGACTGGTTCTTATTGAAATATCCAATTCATGATGCAACTCACCGTTATGTGAAAGACTTGAATGCTTTCTATAAGAAACATTCTGAGTTATGGCAATTAGATGGTGGCTGGACTGGTTTTAGATGGCATGAAGTTGAAGATGTTTGGAATAACTGCTTCGTCTTCTCAAGAATGAACTCTAAAGGCGACTCAGTGATTGTTATTTCTAATTTCTCAGGAAACTTGATTAAGAATTACGAAATTGGCGTTTCAAAATGGGGTAGCTACAAAGTAGTTTTAAACTCTGACGCTAAAAAGTATAACGGAAGCGGAGTGGTCAATCGTGGACTTCACACAGTTACTGAACCACATAAGGGCTTTGATTATAAACTCGCGGTGAACGTACCACCGTTTTCTACAATGTATATCATTAATAATCAATAATCGGAGGTTGAACGTATGGCAAGAAAAAAAGAAATCGTAGCAATGCTACTCGCAGGTGGACAAGGTACACGTCTGCAAGTACTGACAAAGGATATGGCTAAACCAGCTGTACCTTTTGGTGGAAAGTATCGTATTATCGATTTTCCTCTTTCAAACTGTTCAAATTCAGGAATTTCTACTGTTGGGGTTTTAACTCAGTTTATGCCGCTTGAACTGAACTCTTACATGGGAAATGGTAACCCATGGGACTTAGACCGTGTGGACGGGGGATTAACAATTCTTCCACCGTATACTGCTGGTAAAACAGGAGAATGGTATAAAGGAACTGCCAATGCAATTTATCAAAATATTAAATATATCGATCAGTACGATCCAGAGTACGTTTTAATCTTATCTGGGGACCACATTTATAAAATGAACTACAACAAGATGCTTCAATTCCATAAAGAGAAAAAAGCAGATTTGACGGTTGCTCATATTAATGTTCCTTTAGAAGAAGCAAGTCGTTTCGGTATTTTAAATACGGATGATGATTTACGTATAGTAGAATTTTTAGAAAAACCTGAACATCCGGTTTCAACGAAAGCATCGATGGGGATTTATATCTTTAACTGGAAAGTATTAAGAGAATACTTAATCCGTGATGAAGAAAATCCTGAAAGTGAAAAAGACTTTGGTAAGAACATTATTCCTATGTTGCTTGAAGAACGCCGCGTTTACGCATTCCCATTTGAAGGATATTGGAAAGACGTTGGTACAATTGAAAGTCTATGGGAAGCAAATATGGACTTAATCAAACGCAAAGATGAATTCAACATTTCTGATAAATCATGGAAAATCTACTATCGTCACGAAGGTAGACTTCCACAGTTTATAGCGGAGAGTGCTGAAGTAACTGATTCAATGATTTCCGATGGAACGATTTTATTCGGAAAAGTCCATGAATCAATCCTATCTTCTGGAGTATCAGTTGGTAAAAATGCTAAAGTTCTTGGAAGTATCATCATGCAAAATGCAGTCATTGAAGAAGGAGCAACAGTTGTCAACTCAATTATCGCTGAGGGAACAGTTGTGAAATCTGGTGTGACAGTAGGTCATGAAGAAATTGAACTTGGTAAAGATATGATTACCGTTATTGGCAATTTCGAAGTGGTAGAAGAAGATACGAAAGTTGGAGGAAATTAATATGATCAAAGCGTTTTGTGTATTATTTGCAGATAATTATAGAAATGATGACTTACAAGGTTTAGTCAGAAATCGTACGGCTGCCGCTTTACCAGTAATTTCCCGCTATCGTATGGTTGACTTTATGTTATCCTCTCTTGTACATGCAAATATCGATAATGTTGCATTATTAACGAATCATAATTACAAGTCTTTATTCGACCATGTAGCTTCAGGAAAAGATTGGGATTTAAACCGTAAAAATCGGGGTTTGAAATTTATCACTCCGATGTCAAACTACTTATCAACACGCATTCCTCAAAATAAAATTGAAGCGTTAGCCAATACAATGGTGTATACGCAAGATTTAGATGAAGAATTCGTTATTTTAGCAGATACGAATATTATCGGGAATATTGATTTTAAGGAAATGTTCCAATATCACTTGGATACTGGATCTGATATTACGGTTGCTTATAATTATAGAAAACCGAATGTAGGGGAATCACAAATTATTTTTGATGAAAATCATCAAGTATATGAATCGTTATATCATTTTGATGGTTCTGATCAAGTATGTCCTACCCAAGTGAAAATCTATATTTTAACGAAAGAACTATTTAATGGTATTGTGAAGAGAGGTTTGACACTTGGTTGGGAAGATATCTTACGCGACTATATCGCTAAGAACCTTGAAACGCTACGAGTATTTGCATACCAAATCAAAGGTTACTTGAAAGTTGTTAATACGATTAAAGATTATTATGACTTAAATATGGAAATGCTAGATTTCGAAAATATCAAGAATGTATTCCTTTCTGGTACTCAAATTACAACACGTGTTAAAGACTCGGTACCAACTATTTATGGTAAGAAAGCTTCGGTGAAGAACTCAATTTTAGGAGATGGTACGAAGATTAACGGTACTGTGGAAAATAGTATTATCTTCCGTGATGTTGTTGTAGAAGAGGGTGCAGTGGTTCGTAACAGTATCATTCTTTCAAATACAGTCATTAAATCAGGGGCTCACTTAGAGTATGTGATTGCAGATAAAGATGTGACTGTAAAACAACATACCGTTTTAACAGGAACTGAAGAAGTGCAAGTGGTTATCGACAAAGGGAAAACTGTTTAATCCGATAATTGATAGGAAAGAGGCTTAGGCTATGGCTTAAGCTTCTTTTTTTGCATGAAAACCGTTGTTCTTGTTGCAACAAGAGGTATAAGTTAGTAAACTGGATAGGGTAGGAATACTTAGAAAGGAGCGATTCATATGCAGAAAAAATATGCAGTCATTGATTTAGAAACAACTGGCCCAAAATATGAATTTGGAGATCGTATTTTTCAATTTGGGTGCACACTGATTGATGGCAGTAAAATCGTTGAACATGTTTCGCTCAATATTAATCCTGAAAAGAGTATTCCATTTGAGATTCAATTATTAACTGGAGTAACGAACGCAGATGTTGCAAAAGCACCTTATTTTGATGAAGTTGCGATGACGATTTATAACTTGCTAGAAGAAAGAACGCTTGTTGCTCATAATATTGGTTTTGATGGACCATTTATTGTATCTGCACTAAAAGATGCACTCGGTTTAGATTTGAAAGTACCTTATATTGATACGGTGCAATTGGCACAAATTTGCTATCCGACTGCACTTAGTTATCGACTCAGCGATTTAACAGAGTGGTTAGAGATTTCTCATAACCAAGTGCATACGGCAGGTAGCGACGCGCGCGCAACTGCTGAGTTATTTTTAAAAATGAAAACAAAGCTTCGTACATTATCATGGATCACTTTGAAACAACTAACCGAATTCGCAGGTGAATTGCTAGGAGATACGGGTACGGTTTTTGAGGAGATTTTAGAAGAAAGTGAAAAAGAAGAGCAGAAAGAACTTCCGATTGAACAAGGATTCGTTGTTTCACCGAACGCATTGGAAGAGGTTGAGGTGAAGAGTCCTAAACGAAAAATCAATGCACTTGAGGCATATCAAAAATTAGTAGATGTTGGATTTTTGGAAGATAAGTCCAGTCAACGCGAGATGATTTCAACTATTACAGCGGTACTTGAAAAGGATGAACCTTTGCACTTTATTGAAGCAAGTCCTGGTTCAGGGAAGACTTACGCTTACTTACTAGCAGCCTTTGAAAAAGCTAGTAAGCGTAAACCAATCTGGATTGTAACGTCGAATTTGCTGTTGCAACAACAATTGATGGAAGATAGTATCGCACCACTTGCTTCTGAATTGAAGATAAAGATGCCAGTCGTATCCATTAAAGGCCAACGACATTATATTGATTTGTCTGCATTTAAACGTGCAGTTGGGAAGTATAAGGAAGAAAGAAGTGCCAGAAATAGCCTTTCTATCATGGGCTTATTAGTGTGGATTACCAAGACGCAGACGGGAGATTTATCGGAATGTAACCAAGTACTTCATCAAGCAACATTGTGGAAAGACATTTCTGTGAAAAATGCCCAGGAAGAAGGAAGTCTTTATTGGGACAAGGCGGTTGCTTATGTACAACAAAGTCCTGTTGTGGTAACGAATCATGCTTTCCTTATCCAGTATGCCTCAACGATTGCTCATCGAATGAAACCTGTTGTTCTTCTTGATGAAGTGCAACAATTCGAGCATGCGTTAGAACAATTTGGCACGACTACCGTTCAGTTCTCTCATCTATTTGAAGTGCAACAATTGTGGTCGGATCATCACTTAAATGCGATGTTTCATTTCTCCAAAGAAGAGGAACATCTTTCTCGTATCATGAATCGTAAGTTATTAGAGATTTGTGATTTATATGAAACATGGTCCGAAGAATTGAAGACAACGCAACAACTGTCAACTTCTTTTGTATTCACTTCTTCCGAGTGGAAAGATTCCTTTCACTGTGAAATGGTGAAGGCGATGCAAAAGGCATTGACTGGTGTGATGAATCTATTACAAGCAAATTCAGAGAAGACGAGTCTATACGAAGAAAGTACGCATTTATTACAAGAGTTAATCGAATCTATTGCTCAATTTCAAAAGGATGGAAATGAGTATTTTGTCATTGAAGAAAAAGAGCAATATGGACAAAATGCAATCGAACTATTAAAAGTGAAACCAGTTATTGAAGTCTTCAATCAATTTAAAGGGAAAATCAGACAACTGATTGGGATTTCTGCAACGATCCCAACGTTTACGCCACTATTCCATGAGCTAGAAGCAAAAGAGAAGCTTACGGTAATAGATACTGAAAAGAATAATAGTAATCATCATATTTTTATCCCTAATGATTTAGTGGCTGTGAATTCTTCTTCAAGTCAGCAATATCACGCACAAATTGCAAGTTGTATTGAACAAATTTATGAACGTAAGGGTGGAAGAATGCTTGTATTAATGCATTCAGTTGAAGCCCTCTTAGCAGTAGAGAGTTTGTTAGAAGAATATTGCCACGCTCATCAGGTTGACTTGCTTGCTCAAAAAGGTCCTCAGATGGGACGAAGAATCCAACGAAGATTCCAAGAAAGAAAAGATGTAATTTTACTAGGTGTGTATAGTTTCTGGGAGGGATTTGATAGTGGTGGCCAATCGATTGATTCATTAGTCATTACAAAACTACCATTCCCGAATCCAGTGACTACGGGGCAGCAAATCATTCAGTTAGAAATGAAAGAACAAGGGCGTTCTTATTTTGGTCATTATGCTATGAAGATGATGCTGCTTCAACTGTATCAAGGCTTAGGTCGATTTAGTAGACCTCATCAAAAAAATGCGGAGATTTGGTTATTAGATGTCAGGGCTTCGATTAGTAAATACTCGCAGAAAGTAAAGAGTGTTTTTCCGAAGAACGCCACAGTCATCGAGAAACCATTTAAGAAGTGTTTACACGTTGGAAAAAATAGAAATCGTTAATCATGTGCATGGTGGTATTTTTGCCTTAAATAGCGTATAATACGATTATCTATGAAGAATTAGAGTAGAGGAGAGAAATTGATGAAACGTAGATCGATGTTTATTCTATTACTCACTTTATTTCTATTATTTTTAGCAGCTGCAAGTATTTTTGTAGTTAGTGTAGATCCTAAAATTAAGAAACGTAATGAAGCATTAACATTAATGGCACCGACTGTAGAATTTTCGAAAGTGACAAAATTCTACTTGTTTAATACGGATAAGTCTTATTACACGATTATGGGTGAAGATAAAGACGGGAATGCCATTTATGCGATTACTCCTGAAGATGGTGGAGATGTAACCATTCTTCAACAATCAGCAGTGGTCAATGAGCAAGAAGCTCGTTCTATTACATTACAAGACAAACCAGACGTTGAAGTACTCGAAGCACGCTTAGGGCTTTTAAACGGAGAACCTGTATGGGAAGTCAATTACCGTATGAGTAATCAACGCATTGGTTATTACTATATTTCAGCGAAAAATGGTAAATGGATTAAAGATATTGAGAATATATAGAAATTGGTGATTTATGGTAAAAATTTCAGATAGAATATCGAAAATATTGCCTTCAGGAACTTTAGCCATGACACAAAAAGCTAGAGAACTTAAAGCTCAGGGAAGAAAAATCATTAGTTTATCGATTGGTGAACCTGATTTTAATACACCCGAAGTGATCACTGAGGCTGCCATTGATGCTTTACGAAAACATGAAACCGATCATTATACACCTGCTTTGGGATTAGATACCTTAAGACAAGCGATTTGTGATTTTCATAAACGCAAAGATGGGATCGATTTGCAAAAGGAACAAGTGGCTACTTTTGCGGGTGCTAAGTTTGCACTGTATTCGGTATTTATGACATTGGTCGACCCAGGGGATGAAGTCTTAATTCCGATTCCTTATTGGGTAAGCTATGCTGAACAAATTCAATTAGCAGACGGCGTACCAGTGTATATTGAAACAAAAGAACGAAATTCGTTTAAGCTGACTATTGATTTGCTGAATGAATACGTAACAGATAAAACAAAAATCTTATTATTGAATGCACCGTCGAATCCATCTGGACTCATGTATTCAAGAGAAGAATTACTAGCGATTGGAAATTGGGCATTAGAACATAATGTGTTTGTCGTATCAGATGAAATCTATTATGAATTAGTTTATGATGCGCCATCGATTAGTATGGCAAGTTTATCCCAAGAGATTTTTAATAACACATTAGTCGTAAATGGATTATCAAAATCGGTGGCGATGACTGGATGGCGACTCGGATATGTATTCGGTCCGAAACGAGTGATCCGTGCATTAAATGATTTAACAAGTCATACAACGAGCAATCCCGCTGCAGTTGTACAATATGCAGCGATTCGCGCTTTTGATGAAGACGTTGAAGCTGCTAAAAAAGAAATGCGGGACCAGTTCCAAAGAAGAATTGACTTATTCCATGGATTATTAAACGATATAGAAGGAATTAAGTGTGAGAAGCCTAAAGGAGCGTTCTACTTATTCGCGAATGTGAAAGTAGCCATGCATATCGTAGGCGTTGCTTCTTCAGAAGAGTTTGCCTTAAAACTACTTGAAGAGGCTGGAGTTGCAACAGTATCCGGAGAGAACTTTGGCTGCAACGGTTTCCTAAGACTTAGCTGTGCCAATAGCGAAGAGGAATTAAGGGAAGCCGCTAATCGAATGAAGGAATTTATTGAATCATATAAGTAAAGGAAGAGTGATATTTTGAAAACTATAACAATGAATCAAGCAAAAGATTACGTTGGACAAACCGTTACAATTGGTGCTTGGGTGACCAATAAACGTTCTAGCGGTAAAATCGCGTTCTTACAATTACGTGATGGAAAAGCTTATTTCCAAGGAATTGTAGTAAAAGCTGACGTAAGCGAGGAAACTTTTGAATTAGCAAAAGGATTAACTCAAGAAAGTTCAGTATTTGTAACAGGTGTTGTACAAGAAGACACTCGTTCTAAATTAGGCTATGAGTTATTAGTAAAAGACATCGAACTAATCGGGGAGAGTCATGAATATCCAATCACTCCAAAAGAGCATGGAACTGACTTCTTAATGGACCACCGTCATTTATGGTTACGTTCAACAAAACAACATGCCATTATGGAAATTCGTAATGCAATTATTTATGCCTCATACGAGTTCTTTGATAAAAATGGATTCATTAAATTCGATAGCCCAATTCTTTCAGGAAATGCGGCAGAAGATTCAACAGAATTATTCGAAACAGATTACTTTGGAGACCCAGCATTCTTAACACAATCTGGTCAATTATACTTAGAAGCTGGAGCAATGGCATTTGGTCGTGTATTCGACTTCGGTCCTGTATTCCGTGCAGAAAAATCTAAAACGCGTCGTCACTTAACAGAGTTCTGGATGATGGATGCTGAGTATTTATACTTAACACACGACGAATCATTAGATTTACAAGAAGCTTATGTGAAAGCCTTAATTCAAGGTGTATTAGACCGTGCACCTCACGCGTTAGAAACTCTAGAACGTGATACTGAATTATTGAAGAAATATGTTAGCGAACCGTTCAAACGTATCACATATGATGAAGCGATTGATTTATTACAAGCGCACGAAGGCGATGAAGATACAGACTACGAACACTTAGAACACGGTGATGACTTCGGTTCACCACACGAAACATGGATTTCAAACCACTTTGGAGTACCAACATTCGTAATGAACTATCCAACTGTGATTAAAGCTTTCTACATGAAACCAGTACCTGGAAATGAAAGTCGTGTACTATGTGCGGACTTACTCGCACCAGAAGGATATGGTGAAGTTATCGGAGGAAGTGAACGTGAAACGGACTACGATAAATTATTAGACAGAATCAAATCAAACGGATTAAATCCAGATGATTATGCATTCTACTTAGATTTACGTAAATACGGTTCTGTTCCTCACTCAGGATTCGGTCTTGGTCTAGAACGTATGGTAACATTTGTTGCTGGTACGAAACATATTCGTGAAGCAATTCCATTCCCACGTTTATTAAACCGTATTTATCCATAATGAAGAGAATAGGAAAGAGCCTCTGACCTGTGTCGTTGGCTCTTTTTTAAAAGAGGGAGGTCAAAAAATGGCATTAACATTCCAAGAACACTGGATTTATAGTGGTAGCACGTCTGTTCCAAATGCATTACTTCAAAATTATCGTAAATTGCAATTGTCTGCAGATGAGTGCTTACTGATTGCTTGGTTAATGCAGCGACATCCGGAAGAGTCCTTTGTACTTGATATCAAAGAAACTTGTGTGCAATTTGGTGTTGACGAGAGACAATTATTTAGCATTATTCAGCATTTAATGGATCGACAAGTGCTAGAGATTAAGCAACGTGAAGTAGCAGATGGAAAAAAAGTAGATTACTATAGCTTTAAGCCATTACTTCGTCAATTAGAAGTGTTGTTTAAGCAAGGGTCTTTTAGTGTTGAAAAGATGTCACAAAAAGATGTCAATGTGCTGACTTTAATTGAGCAAGAGTTTAATCGACAATTAAGTGGATTTGAAATTGAGATGATTTCTGGATGGATTCATAACGATAAGTATCCACAGGAATTAATTGTTGCAGCTCTAAAAGAGGCAGTCTTGAATCAAGCACACAATGTAAAATATATCGATCGTATTTTACTTACATGGAAGAATAAAGGAATCAAAACCATTCAACAATTAGCTACTGCTGAAAATCGCTCAAAGAATGCGCAAGTGGAAGTTAAACCAAATGATACAGGGAATCAGTCGGTTCCTTTAGTGAATTGGGTGAAAAGATAGTATGTTGTCAAAAGCAAAAACATTACAAGCAGTATTAGAAATGCAAAAACTCTTTCCAGATGCGCATTGCGAACTGAATCATGAGACGCCATTTCAATTACTCATTGCAACAATTCTGAGTGCACAAGCAACCGATAAAGGAGTGAATAAAGTAACTCCAAAATTATTTTCAATTTATCCGAATGCGCATGCGTTGGCGAATAGTGAAGAAGAAGTGGTGATTGAGTGTATTCAATCATTGGGGCTATACAAAAATAAGGCAAAAAATATTCGACTCTGCGCTCAACAATTAGTTGACCGTTTCAATGGAGAAGTTCCGCAAACAAGAGAAGAACTTGTACAATTAGCAGGTGTTGGTAGAAAGACAGCAAATGTAGTCTTAAGTGTTGCGTTTGGCTTACCTGCATTTGCAGTGGATACTCACGTGGAGCGAATCTCGAAACGACTCCAAATGGTTAAGCAATCCGCATCCGTTTTAGAAGTAGAAGAGATGCTATGTAAGAAAATCCCAAAAGAATTATGGGGGAAGGCACATCACTGGATGATTTTCTTTGGGCGCTATCATTGTATTGCAAGAAAGCCTAAATGTGCATCCTGTCCTTTGCTGGATATATGTGCGTATGGTAAAAAAGAAGTATAAACAAAAAGGTTGGACATTTGTTTGTCCAACCTTTTTGTTAATTTTAAATGGTTAAAAAGAATCCGTATAAAACAGACATAACGACTAAGTACCAATGAAGGTATGTAAATAATCGATTGATAGTGTACTGCTTTCTAAAGTGGATTTGGTAAAGAATCGGAATTAATAAGGATAATGAGAATAAGATGATTCCCAAAATATTAATGTTATTCAAATACCATAAGTAGTAAATAATCGTTCCAATAAGCCATGATAAACTTACAAAAACATTAAAAATGGCAGCAATAGCTCCAAAGTGACGTTTTCCTTCTCGTTTTTCAGTCAGTTTTGTTTTTATATGTAAAACATAAAGACCGTATAAAACGTATTGGAATAGTTGAATACTTACAACAGTTGTTACATTACCGCTAAGAACATATAAAGTCACAAAGTTTGCAATGTAATATTTTGCAATGCCATTCAATAGCAAATGATAAATATACGCAACCTCATTTGGTCCAATCACAAATAAGTTTGTATGATTAAACAATACAATTGCAAACAAGAGAAGCACAACTCTGATAGCTACTGTTTGATAAAAATAAAATAGCAGAGCCAGTAGGACAATATTCGTAATTGCAATTACAGGCCATTTCTTCAATTCAGGATGAAGTGCTAATTTTCTATATGAATTTTCTTGTAAGTATATAGTTACAAAAAATAAAAATAGTACCACAAAATGCAAAAATTGAAATTGCTGTTGTCTTAAGGCAAGAATCAATCCAATAAAGCAATAACCAAGTGGGGCAAGTATATAACTAAGCCACGGCAAAGTCGCCTGGTGTAGAACGCTTTCGATTGATATCGTTTGCGATTCATTATTCATAAAAATACCTCATTCTTAAGTATAGTTTAATGATAGGTAATTATGGTGTTCTTGTCAAGGTAGGGAGATGTTTGGTAGGGGTAGAAGGGTGAAAATGATTGTGTGTTTTTTAATTAGTTTATCATTGTTGCCTTATTAAAACGCTTTAATATTCAATAATTCTGAGCGTTTCAGGAAAATTTCTTTGAAAAAAAGATGAAAAAAACTCGGTGGATTTCACCTTTAAGGTATTAATTAGGAATAAAATGTGATAAAATGAACAGGAGAGGTAATTTTTACCATCAATTTAATAAGAAATGAGGAAAGCACGATGAACAAAAACGGGAAAAAATTGGGGATTTTTTCGTTCTTACTAATTTTATTAACAGCACTTTTTACATTAACTTCTGGGAATGCTTCTGCTGAAGAGACTACTCCAGCAGTGAGCGTAACTGGTAAATTTGCAGATACCATTACGATTGTTAATGTAACAAATAATGAAGGTGGGGATCTAAATTGGGATTTAGAACAATGGGCTACCTTCCGTATTAATGCAACATATGATTTAGCAGGTAAAAATGTTAAAGCAGGTGACCAAACTGTAGTTACCGTACCTGATGCATTAATTATTACATCTAGTAGTTTTGAGATTCGCGATATTAACACAAATGAAATCATCGCTCATGCTACTGTAGATGCTGAAAATAAAAAATTAACACTAACTTATACAGACTATGTGGAAAAACATTCTGATACAAATGGTTCGTTCTTCTTCTATGCACGTATTGACTTTAAGAAACACCCACAACAAGGTGAAATTCCTGTTGTTGTGACAGTCAATGCTGTAACAAAAGTTGCTGGTAAAGTGACCTTTAAAGGAATTGGCGATGGAAATCCAAGAACTTTAACAAAAACTAGCTGGGTAAACAACACAGACTATAAGACAGTGTCTTATACCATTTCTGTTAACCGTAACCGTCAAAATATTAAAGAGGTAACATTAGAAGACCATTTGAAATTTACAAGTGCCAGCTATGTTAAAGATAGCATTAAAGTTATTAAAGGTAAGTTTGCTTATGTAGATGGAGAATGGCAATTCTCTGACCGTGTTGATGTTACAGATCAACATAAAATTACTATCGCTGAAGATGGACAATCTTTTGTAATTGACTTAGGAGATATTACTGAAGCAGATCAATACCGTATTTCTTATGACGTTCGATTAAACTACCAACCAGTTGATGGTGAATTATTAAAGAATGACGCAACATTAAAAGGTAAAGGTGTTGTTATTAAAGAAATAACCAATGCTTCTGCAGTTCAAATTGCTGGAGGTGCTGGTGTTGGTTATGTATTTACAATTAACGTTCATAAAGTAGATGACGCTAATCAACCAATTAAAGGTGCTAAATTTAAAGTCGTACGTGAAGCAAATAATCAAGTAATTGGTGAATACGAAACTGATGAAAATGGTAATATTACTGTTAATGCTTTATTAAAAGATAAATATATCTTGACAGAAACAGAAGCTCCTGCTGGATTCGTTATTAAAGATGCTAACACTGTAGTTAATGTTGAAGACTTTGGAACAGATCACGCTGTAACAAAAACAATTGTGAATCCAAAAGAAGAGACTACAACAACAACGACAACGACGACGACAACAACTACTACAACTACTACAACTTCAACAACGACAACGGAAGCTCCTACGACTGCAACAACAACGACAGAAGCTCCAACAACTGTTACGACAACAACAGAAGCTCCTAC
>CAUUUT010000006.1:0-33093 GCA_963548485.1 uncultured Streptococcus sp. | reverse complement strand
AAGGCTGGATTGCAAGTATCGTCAACTTACTTACAGTCGCTGTGTTTGGAACGATAACGTTAAAACTATATGCAAACTATAAATTGAAACAAAATAAACAGTAAAAATGGGCTCTTTGTCAAATAGTGTTGATGAAGAATCTTAGAAGGGATTAAACAACTAACTATTGCTTAATTCCTTTTTTTCTTGCTAAAATTTAATGCAAGTTAAGACATTTTTTTCGATTTTTCTATGGATGACATACTATATATGGAAAAATGTAGATTGGTAGCCACAAAATAGCTCCAAAAAATTGAAAATAATTTTTCTACAAAAAACGAGAAAAATTCCTGCTGATGTACTTTTCGCATATAAATCTTATTGATTCGTATATAAAATATCTAAGTATCCTTAATCTGATAGAGCTTAATGATTCAGAGGAAAAAAGCTCATAAGAATGGAGTATTCATCGTTATTTTAAATTAAATCAATAAGAAGCCCATTTTTAAAACTAATATTGTATATTTACAAAAGACGTTATTCATTATTTGAATAGCGTTTTTTTAGTACAAATTTTTTCTGTAAAAAAGTAAAAAGTAGCATATATGTTACAGTAGCAAATATGTTACTTTTCAAAAAATAAGATTGAAATGAAAGTATCTTTTCTAGTGTGAAGTATAAAGTTAACTAATTTATCAATTGACAATAAAGTTTACAAATGGTATTAATTAGCTATAATAATTCTAATAAAAAAAGGGAAGTTAAATTGATGTCGAATCGAAAACAAATATTATCAGAAATCGCTTATATGTTTTATGAAGAGGGCTTAACGCAAGTCGAAATATCGAAAAGAATGAATCTTTCTAGACCCACTGTTGCTGCGATGCTTAAAGAAGCTAAAGAAGTTGGAATAGTAAAAATAACGATTCAATCAGATGACTATACATTGTTAAGAAAACAAACTTTATTATGTGAAAAGTATGGGTTAGAATCCGTTCAAATTACTCCTTATAAAGGAGAAGAACTAACTAAACAGAATGTTGGTCTCTTATGTGCAAATTTCATTGAGGAAAGAATCCAAAGCATCCATACACTGGGTATTGGTTGGGGAACAACTTTATATGAATTTGTAAATAATGCAAAATATTTAAGTGCACCTAGTTTAAAAATTATTCCTTTGGTCGGTGGAGGAGGACATTCAAACGTTAATTTTCACTCTAATGTTTTAGCCTTTTCCTTGGCTAAAAAGTATGATTGCAAGGCAAATTTTTTCTATGCTCCAGCTTTTGCTGAAGATATAGAAATGAAAAATACGTTTGAAAGATCTGGCTTAATTAAGGAAGTAATGGAAGAAGGGAAAAAAGTCGACATTGCAGTTGTAGGGGTTGGTAATCCACAAACGTCTAGTACATATAGACTGTTACAATCTTTCAGCGAAGATGAATTAGATGAAATCAGAGAAAAGAAAATTATTGGAGATATTCTTACATCATTTTTCGATAGTGATGGTAATGTTCATCAAACTCATATAACAGATCGAATGTTGGGACAAAGTTTAGAAGATTTAATGTCTACTAAAGAAGTTGTTATTGTAGCTTCAGGAATGGATAAATTTTTAAGTCTAAAAGGCTTGCTGAATTTAAAATTTGTTAACCACCTAATTATAGATGATTTGAATGCGAATCAATTGTTATTAGATTAATAGTTTAAAATAGACACCCTAGAAAATTTCTAGGGTGTCTATTTTACTTTATGCAATAACTATAACTGAGAATTTTCTAGTACGTTCTCTAGTTCTATCAAAATCTACAAAATAAACATAACCAGTTTTACCAACTGCAAGTTTATTGTTTTCTACGTCTAAAGTTACACTGTTTCCAAGAAGAGTGGCTTTCAAGTGAGCATCTCCATTCCAAAGAGCGCTATGGTCGCCGTTTGGAAGATATTCTTCCGCGTTTGGCCAATTTTCAACATCTTTATAATGTTCTGGACCTGGATAAGAATAAGTTGTTGCAGAAATATGATTTGGAATGATTTTTTCTAGTACAAAATTTAAATCATTCTGAAGAAATTCATTACCTCTTTCGTCAAAATCATGAGTAAACTCTTCATAAAATACCGAACAAGTTGTATGTTTTGTCAACACAATGACCAGGCCATCGTTGATTTGACTTTCTTTAATAGCTTCGTTAACCATATCGGTTATATTGATATAGGTTGGTGTTTTACCATGAGATTTAACTGAGAATTCTTTTTTAAACATAAAGATCTCTCCTAATAAAAAGTAACAAATGATAAATAACTTTACATATATAATATAATGCGTTTAAACATATGTCAACAGGAAAAAATCTGTAATTATGAATTATATAGTATTGACAAAAGCGTTTACAAGAAGTAAAATTGTTTTAGAACAAATGTAAAATAACTTTACAAAAATAAAGAAGAAGGTGTGATTATGCTAGTTAACTCGAACGCATTGTTTGTTAAAGCACGTAAAGGTAACTATGCTATACCGGCTGCAAATTATATTGATTTAGATTCTGCAAGGTCATATATAAAAGTAGCTGAACAAAAAAGATTGCCTTTAATTTTAGCTTTTGCTCAATCGCATAAAGACATTTTAAGTCTTGAGGAAGCGGCTTTAATAGGTAAATTTCTAGGAGAAAAAGCTTCAGTTCCAATTGTTCTACATCTTGATCATGGCGAAGATTATGGTTTTATTGAAAGAGCAATTCGATTAGGATTTACTTCAGTGATGATAGATGCTTCTCAAAAAAAATTTGATGAAAATATTCAAGTTTCAAAAGACGTTGTTGAGTTAGCTCATCAATTTGATATTTCTGTAGAAGCGGAATTGGGGCATGTAGGGTCTAACCAAATTTCATTTGAACAAGGTAAACCAGATTCCATCTATACCGAAACAGACTCCGTTATTGAGTTTGTAGATAAAACAAAAGTTGATTCATTAGCAATCTCTATAGGAACAGCGCACGGTCTTTACAAAGGAACTCCTAAAATTAATTTTGAAAGATTACACGAAATTAGAAAATTAACGGATGTTCCACTAGTTTTACACGGTGGTTCATCTTCGGGTGATTTAAATTTAGAACGTTGTGCAACAGAAGGCATTAGCAAAATTAACATTTATACAGATTTCTTAATGGGTGCACAACATGAAATTGAAGAGAATGGATATCAAAACTATATAGAATTAAAAAATCTTGCAAATGTTGGAATGGAAAAAGTATTAGAGCATTATTATAAGGTGTTCCATACTAAATTATGAGGAGTGGGATTATGAAAATAAATAAACCGTTTTTTGTATTTAATCCAAAATCATATCTATATGGTGAAGAATTAATAAACTTATCAAAAGTTGCTGATAAAGTTGCTCAAAAATATCCTGAAGTATTAGTATTCGTTACTGCACCGTATGCTGATTTATCAAAGATTAAGGATGCTACAAATCATGTTATTGTTACTGCTCAACATATTGATGGTATTTATCCAGGAAGAGGGATTGGACATGTGTTGCCTGAGTCAGTTTACGATGCGGGAGCAAGAGCCACTTTCTTAAATCACGCAGAAAAACCACTTCTTGTAAACGAACTTGTGAAATCAATTTCAAGAGCGAAAGAATTAGGGATTTTAACAATTGTTTGCGCGGATTCTCTTCAAGAAGCTAAAGCCATTGCTCAGCTTGAACCAGATTGTATTTTATGTGAACCTACAGAGTTAATCGGAACCGGAGAAACAAGTAGTGAAGAGTACATTAATACAACAAATGAGGCAATCAAATCGATTAATAGCTCTATCGCTGTTATGCAAGCCGCTGGTATTAGTAATGAAAATGATGTCTTCAGAACGATTTCGCTTGGGGCAGATGGTACGGGATGTACAAGTGGGATTGTAAAAGCTGAAGATCCAAGTAGAATGATTGAAAAGATGATTGAAGCAGTTGCTAAAGCGTCTGGGAATAAAGGATAAGGTGGTTCTATGAGTTCAGTTTTAGATCGAATGTATTTAGATGATAGTTTAATCAAATTGTCTCTTGAAGCGAAAGATAAAAATTCAGTTCTTGAAGAAATAGCATTGCTTTTAAAAGATGGAGGTTATGTAAAAGAAAGTTTTTCTAATGCAATTAAAGAGAGAGAAGTTAATTATCCGACAGGGTTACAACTGGAACATATCGGAGTCGCTATTCCACATACAGATGCTGAATTCGTAAACGAACAATCAATGGCGATAGCAATATTAAAAAATCCTGTACATTTTACTTTTATGGGGAGTGAAGATGTTCTAGTACCGGTAAAAGTAGTTTTTATGCTCGCTATTAAGGAACCTCATGCACAACTTGAA
The DNA here is from genome assembly GCA_963548485.1 of uncultured Streptococcus sp. GTDB lineage: Bacteria > Bacillota > Bacilli > Lactobacillales > Aerococcaceae > Granulicatella. The sequence goes on along the minus strand of CAUUUT010000006.1, from coordinate 28,752 downwards.
TTTCTACAAGCGTTAATGGAATTGTTTCAAAATGATGCTTTGGTTCTTGATATAGTGGATAGTAATAGTGAAAAAGAAGTAGTAGAAAAATTTAAAAAATATATTTCTTAGGAGGAATTATAATGAAAAATATATTGTTAGCATGTGGTTCAGGTATTGCCACTTCTACAGTTGTGCATAAAAAAATTGCGGATATTCTGGATGAAAATGGATTTCAAGGACAATATAAGATTACACAGTGTAAAGTTTCAGAAGCTCCCGCAAAATCAGCAAGTTATGACTTTTTAATTGCGACTACAATGGCACCAAAAAATTTAGAGTGTGAATTTGTATCAGGAGTTTGTTTCTTGACTGGTGTGAATACGAAGCAAGCAGTTGATAGAATTTTAGAATTGATGAAACAATAATAGGAGGAAAAAACCATGGAATTTATACTAAGTATTTTTCAGTTCATTCAAGGTTTAGGTGTAGCAGTTGTTATGCCGATTGTTATTTTTATCTTAGGTCTATGTTTTAAAACTGGTGTTGGTAAAAGTTTACGTGCTGGATTAACTGTTGGTGTGGGATTTATTGGTTTGAACTTGGTGATTAATTCGCTGTTAGGAACATCGTTATCTCCGGCTGTTCAAGAAATGGTAACTAGATTCGGATTGAATCTTTCAACGATTGATGTTGGTTGGCCAGCTTCTGCCGCAATTGCTATGGGCTCTACAGTAGGGTTAATTATTATTCCTTTAGGATTAGTAGTGAATATTTTAATGTTAATGACAAACACTACACAGACTGTAGATGTTGACATTTGGGATTACTGGCATTTTGCATTCACAGGGGCCTTAGTTGCTATTGTAACGGATAATATGACACTGGGTATTATTGCAGCAGTGATTAATATGGTTATTGTAATGGTTCTAGGAGACGTTACAGCCCCAGAAATTGAAAAATCACTCGGACTTCCTGGTGTATCTTTGCCACACGGATTTACAACAGCCTACGCTCCAATCGCTATTGTCATTAATGGATTAATTGATAAAATTCCTGGCATTAACAAAATTGATATTAATATGGACGAAGCTCAAAAACGTTTTGGTGTTTTTGGTGAGCCAATCTTAATTGGATCAGTTTTAGGTATTGTTATTGGGATACTTGCAGGATATGATGTAACAAAAATTTTGACATTAGGTGTTTCTTTAGGAGCGGTATTGGTGTTAATTCCTAAGATGGCCGCATTATTAATGGAAGGTTTGATTCCGATTAGTGATGCTGCTAGTGAATTTATTCAAAAGCATTTCCAAAATCGCGGTAAGATTTATATTGGTTTGGATTCAGCAGTGGGTGTTGGCCACCCTGTTACTATGGCAATTTCATTTATACTTGTACCATTATTAATTTTCCTTGCAGTTGTATTGCCAGGGAACACCGTATTACCATTTGCGGATTTAGCAGTTATCCCTTGGATGTTCGTGTTAATCACTCCAATCGTAAAAGAAAATGGATTTAGAGGCTTAATTGTTGGGATTGTTGTTTTAGTTGTTGGGTTATGGATTGCAACAGATTTGGCACCATTTATTACAATTGCTGCTAAAAATGTTAATTTCCAAATGCCAGAAGGCGCTACTTTAATTTCTTCTATTTGCGATGGTGCAAATCCTCTAACATGGGTGTTAGTGAGACTACACAACTTTGGATATGTAGGTACAGGTATTGGTGCAGTTATTGCAATTGCAATGGCATTGTGGAATCGCACAAGAATCAAAAAAGAAGCTCAATTGTTACATGCTAATGACTAATTATGTGAGGTGCGAGAGATGAATGAATTTAAATATAATAGACTATTGTATCTTTTTGATGTGATTATTACTGGAATTGTTGCTATTGGGGCCTTTATAGCTTCTTTAGTATACTTTCATTCTAATCTTTCGTTACTATTATTGGTTGGAATAGTATGTATTTATACAATGTGGAACTCTTTTGTTTCTAAAGTACATCCTGAAAAGATTGTGATTAAAGAGAATGAAATAGTTTTTGAAAGTTTTAATTCTAAAGATAGATATTATATCGATGGTACAGATAGATTCCAACTTAGAGAATTTCCAAGTTCTGGTAAATTATATTTAAGAATTGGGAAACCTCACTTTAAAAAAGGAAGATACTGGATTAATACCAAGAATTATAATAATGGAAAAGAATTGTTTGAATTATTTAGAGATCTAGATTACCAAATTAATCCAGAGTCATTAAAGTCCAAAGCGAGAAGAGTAAATACTGAATATTTACAAAAAATTGAAGAGAAGTGATAAATGTGTATGAGTTAGAAAAGAAAAAAATTATTGATGCAGCATTAAAGTTAGATAAATATCAATTGATTTCTCTGTCGGGAGGAAATGTTAGTTTACGAATGAATAGTGAACATATTCTAGTAACTCCTAGTGGAATGATTTATGATGAAATGTTTCCAGAAGATATTCTTGTGGTTGATAACGATGGAAGAATTGTTGAAGGGGAACGAAAAGCAAGTGTAGATACAGTTGCGTTATGTTATATCTATAAAAATATGCCTAATGTTAATTCGGTTATCCATACTCACCAACCATATGCTACTGGATTAGGTTTAGTATTTGATCGTATTGATTGTGATCTAACAACATTAGCGAATACTACAAAGGGACATGTTAAGGTTGCTCCATATAGTTCGGCAGCTAGCCTTGAAATGGGTGTTGCTGTGGTAGATTATATCGGTGATAGTTTAGCAGTTGTTCTAAAAAACCATGGAGTTGTAACTGTTGGGAAAAATTTAACTGAAGCATTATATGCAGCTATTTATTTAGAAGAATCTGCAAAAACTTTGTATGTTGCACATTCTTTAGGGCGTCCGGTAGCTAAATTAACGGAGGAACAGATTCAAGTTGCGGTTGATGTTTTTAAGACTTATGGACAAGTGCCAGGAGAACACTGATAGACGATTTTGCTTAAAAATATAGTTTAATACTTCCTTTTCTGTTTCTGAGAAGGAAGTATTTATTTATCACTAAAATTTATCTAATTAATACAGGAGTGATTGTATGTTTGTATTAGATGAAAAAGACAGAGAATACCGCTTTGGCGACAGTGGTCCGAAATATTTAATGAGAGGTCCACGTTCCAATTTTGCAGTAGTAAAATTTAATCCTGGGCAAGATTTTCCTGCTCATTATCATGAAATCATGGAAGAAAATTTCTATGTTCTTGAAGGAAAAATTGATATTTATGTTGATGATGCTAAAGTAACTTTATCAAAAGGTCAATTTATTCACATTGAACCAAATGAAGTTCATTATGTTAAGAATCCATATGATGAACCTATTGTTATGGTTTCGACATTAGCACCTTTCCAAGAAGTAGATAAGATTGAAACGCCTGATTTCGAGCCGAAAGACTAAGACCCCTAACCCCCTGTCAAGTTTTAACAGGGGGTATTATAAATATTTTTTATTAGAGTAGAGGAAGGAAAATGCTATGACATACCCAGATTATATAAATGAATTGTGTCATGTGACTTATGACATGTGGAACAAGGGGTGGGATGAATATAATGGTGGAAATGTGAGCTATCGTTTAACAGAGAACGAAGTAAAAACTCTTGCGAAGGATTTAGAGAAAACTCCATATTCATTTTATCCTGATAATAGAATAGAAACTGAAGTGCTTGAGGTGCCAAAACATATCCAAGGTGAATATATCTTAATTACTGCTTCTGGGAGTCATTTTAGAACATTGTGTTTACAGCCACACGTAGATACAGGGATTATTAAATTGACATCTAAAGGTTATCAAGTGGTAGCAGGATTCGTAACTGGGAAACATCCAACAAGTGAAATTTTTATGCACGTATTAGCGCATGCGGCTCGAGTAAAAGTGGATCCAAATCACCGTGTTGTAATCCATAATCATGCGACCAATATCGCTGTATATTCATTGTTAGATGAAGTAACAAGTGAATCATTAACACTTGATTTGTGGTCAGTCCTAACTGAGTCAATCGTAGTATTCCATGATGGAATTGCGGTTTTACCTTGGGAAGTCCCAGGGACTCAATTGATTGGTGTTGATACAGCACGGGAACTTGAAACACATCGTCTAGTAGTTTGGGCGAAGCACGGAGTGCTTTCGACTGGTACAGATTACCAAGATTGCTTCGGTTTAATCGAAACAGCTGATAAAGCAGTTCATATTGCATTAGAATTGAAACGTGTAAGCGGAAAAAGTGTCAGTGAAAACAATGTATTAACAAAAGCAGATTTAAAGAAAATTTGTGATGTTCTTGGAGTAGAGGGCAAGTACTTAAACGACTAATCATATTTAACTAATAGGAAATTTAACTTTTATGACTATTTTTCATTAATCAACAGATGACTTTAAAAAGTCGTCTGTTGATTTTTTATTTCCTTATTATATTAAATAAAACCTTTATTTAAAGGGAAATAAAGTTATTTAAAAAAGTTTGAAAAATTTTTAATTTAGGTATTTATTTTTCAACTCACATCTGATACAATGAATACATCAGATGAATTCACTGCAAAACGTCACATCATTTCTAAAAGAAGGGATGATTTTATTTTTAAGCACTAATGTAAGCGAGTGCATAGAAAGTCATCTAACAAAATCATCTGCAGACTTTAGGAAATGATTATATTTTATGAAAGGAGAGCATATGGCTTTAACAAATGAAAGTCCATTCGTGGTATGTATCGACTCTGATGGCTGTGCAATGGACACAATGGATATCAAGCACATTCGATTCTTTGGGCCTCTAGCTGCAAAGTACTTCGAGATTAAAAATCATGAAGTCTACTTAAAAGAATGGAATCGTGTCAACTTATTCTCTGAAACGAGGGGAATTAATCGCTTTAAGGGATTGCTACTTAGTCTTGAGTTTGCAAAAGAACACGGCGAAGCAATTGAAGACTTTACAGTATTTGCTAACTGGTGCAATCATACAACTTCTCTTTCGAATCAATCACTGGAAGAGGAGATTACAAAGCATAATGATCCTGTTCTAGTGAAGGCGCTCGAGTGGAGCAAAGCTGTAAATCATGGCATTGAAACAGAACTTGTTGGCGAAGACAAACCTTTTGAAGGAGTGAAAAGTGCTTTAGAAGAAATTAGTAAAGTAGCACAGATTGCGATTGTTTCTTCTGCCAATAGCGAAGCGGTTAATAGCGAATGGAAACGTCATGGGTTAATGCCATTTGTTTCAGAATTCTTCGGACAAGAACGGGGAAGTAAAGCGGCAGCGATTAAAGAAATCAAGTCTCTCGGATTCGAAAAAGAGAAAATCTTAATGGTTGGAGATGCACCTGGAGATTTAGACGCTGCAAAAGTTAATGAAGTACATTTCTATCCAATTTTATTTGGAAAAGAAAAAGAGTCGTGGGAAACGTTAGTTGCAAAAATTCTTCCAGAATTTATCGGCGGACATTACAACGACATAGAGTATCAAGCAATTTATCATAATCATTTATCACAATTTAAGTCATAAAAAATAAGGAGTTATTAACATGGAAAACACAGGAATTCATAGAGCGAAAACGTGGCAAATGGCGTTATTTGCTTTAAATAATACATCAACAAACTTATGGCTAGTTCTATTGAACTTCGTTGCTTACTATTTAACAGGTTATGTTGGGGTAGCGGTAGTAATGGCTACTTCTGTAATGACATTCATGCGTATTTGGGACGCGGTTACAGACCCAATCGTTGGTTATATTGTAGACAAAACAGATGGAAAATTTGGTAAAAACCGTCCGTTTATGGCAGCTGGTAACATCGTGTTACTAATCACTACTTTCTTAATGTTCTTTACAACTCACCATTTACCAGAACAATATAGATTCATTTATTTCTTAGTGATTTATTTAATCTACATTATCGGTTATACCTTACAAACAGTAGTAACAAAATCAGCTCAAAGCTGTTTAACAAACGATCCTAAACAACGTCCAACATTTGGTATCTACGATGGTATCTATAACGCTACATTATTCGCATTAGTACCAGGGTTTGTTGCTCAACACTTAGTGCCAAAATATGGTGGCTTTACTGCTGAATTATTCCAAGAGTTATGGTTGTATATCGCTCCTGTAACATTTATCTTCACTTGGTTAGCAATCTTCGCGCTTAAAGATAAAGACCGTACAGAGTTCTTCGGTACTGGTGAACCTGTTAAAGTTACTTTCAGAGACTACTGGGATGTATTAAAAAATAACCGAGCTATCCAAATGCTAGTAGTATCTGCATCAACAGATAAATTAGCAGCTTTGGTTACTACTAATGCTACAGTATCGGTTATTATCTTTGGTATTATTTGTGGAAACTATAAATTACTTAATACATTTAACCAATATACATTAATTCCTAAGATTTTGATCATGATTCTTGGAGTTAAATTTATTGCACAAAAACTTGGACAAAGAAAAGCATTATTATTAGGTTCATGGGCTGGTATTATTCTTTATGGATTACTATTTGGGTTATTCTACGTAGCAGATCCTTCAACGTTCTCACTACCAGGAGCTGAAGGGTTCACAGGATTATCATTCTTCACAATTGCGTTCTTAACATTATTTATCTTAGCTCAAGGTGCGAATGGTTTAGCAGGGACAATGGTAATTCCTATGACAGCTGACTGTGCGGACTACGAAGTATATCGTTCAGGGCGTTACGTTCCTGGTTTGATGGGAACTTTATTCAGTGCAGTTGATAAAATTGTTTCTTCATTCGGTTCTGCATTTGTAGGTATCCTATGTGCGTCTATCGGTTTTACTGAACAATTACCTCAAGTCGATACACCATTAACACCAGAATTGAAATTTATCGGTTTAGTGATGTTCTGTGGATTCGTTATATTTGGATACATCTGTAACATTATCGCAATGAAATTCTACCCATTAAACAAAGAGAAAATGGAAGAAATTCAAAGTGAAATCGCTCGTATCAAAGCTGAAACATTAGCAAAACAAAAAGCATAATTAATCAACGCTCCGTAAGCTAAAGAGTTTACGGAGCTTCATTATAGGAGGAAGTAAAATGGCAAGATTAGTAGATTTATCAAAAAAACCTTACAACTTGAACCCGAATCAAATTGAATGGGTTGAGTCAACAATTAAAGGCATGACAGATGAAGAAAAAGTGGGACAATTATTTACAAACTTATTTTTCTTTGGAGGAGATGCTTTTAGTGGAAACAACTTAAGCAACAAAGAAATTCTTGAAAAATATCATATCGGTGGCGTCCGATATATGAACGGTAGTCCAGAAGATGTTCAGGGATTGATTAATGATCTTCAATCTCAAACAAAAATTCCATTATTAGTGGCTGCAAACTGCGATTCAGGTGGTGACGGTGCCGTTAAGGGCGGTACTTATATTTCTTCTGGTGCGCAATCCGAAGCAAGTCGTGACACATGGGTTCCTTATCATGCAGGACTTGTATCTGCTCGTGAAGAAACGGCTCTTGGTGTAAATGTTAACTTTGACCCATGTGTAGATATTTTACAAAACTGGAGAAATACAATCGTTAATACTCGTGCGTACGGTACAACTGCTGAAGATGTCATTAAATATACAAACGCATATGTAGAAGGATTAAAAGCGGAACGAGAAGTCGTTTGCTGTGTGAAGCACTTCCCTGGAGATGGAACTGAAGAACGTGACCAACACTTAATATTAGGTGTGAATGAACTTTCAGTAGAAGAGTGGGAAAATTCTTTTGGCAAAGTATATCGCAACCATATCGAAAATGGTGTTGAAATGATTATGGCTGGACATATTGCATTGCCTGAATATCAAAAAGCGCTTCGTCCAGGCCTTGAAGATAAAGATGTAATGCCAGCAACACTTGCTGAAGAATTAATTCAAGACTTGCTAAAAGAAAAATTAGACTTCAACGGAATGGTGATTACAGATGCCAGCCACATGTTAGGGATGACAAGCGCGATGCGTCGAGAGGATTATGTTCCAGGAGCAATTGCTGCAGGCTGTGACATGTTCTTATTCTTCAACAATATGGAAGAAGACTTTAACTTCATGTTAAAAGGCTATCACGATGGAGTCATTACTGAAGAACGTATGACTGATGCATTACGCCGTATTTTAGGATTAAAAGCAAAATTAAATCTCCCTGAAAAACAAGCAAATGGTACATTGTTGAAAGATAAGAAAGAGTTAGAAGTCATTGGTTGCGCTGAACACCTAGAATGGCAAAAAGAAGCAGCTGACCGTGGAATTACTCTTGTTAAAGACACACAACAAAACTTACCAATTAATCCTGTAGATCATAAACGTGTACGCTTGTATTACTTAGATGGTGAAAAAGGTGGAATCATGGCTAATGATGATTCAGTGTTAAACCGTTTCGTAGATGAATTAACAAGTCGTGGATATGAGGTAACCGTTAATGATGGAAATAGTCGTATCAAAGGTCGTACACTTGAGTATAGAGATACAGTTGATTTAGCATTAGTAGTTGCAAATGTGATTGGGTATGGTGCACAAAATAACTACCGCATCCAATGGAAGACAGCAATGTCGAATGAGGTTCCTTGGTATGTACATGAAGCGCCAACAGTATTTGTGTCTACAAACTTTACAACTCATTTACATGATGCAACAATGGTTAAAACATTTGTTAATGCTTACCACGGCAATGAGAATACAGTTAAAGCTGTAATCGATAAACTTGAAGGGAAATCTGAATTCAAGGGAACTCCTAATGAGTTAGTGTGGACAGAAAAATGGCAAGCTAAATTATAGAAAGAGGGATGATACATGTTATATCCAGTTTTAAATGCAAAGAGAAAACGTTATTCGTTAGATGGAATTTGGAACTTTAAGCAAGGTGAATACGTTCCAGGGGTGGATGCGCGCCTTTCTGCTGAAGACTTAATGGTGGTACCAAGTTCATTTAATGATGTAGCAGTAGAATCTGAAAAAAGATATTTTATTGGAGATAACTGGTATGAGCGTACTTTTGTGGTTCCTTCTTTTGGATTAGATGAAGAATTAGTGCTTCGTTTTGGCTCTGTAACACATCAAGCAAGAGTTTATGTGAACGGTCAATTATTAGGAGAACATATCGGTGGATTTACGCCATTTGAAGTTCGTATTCCTGAGGAATTGACAACTGAAAAAGAATTATTGATTAGTATTTGTGCTAACAATATTTTAGATCATACTACTTTGCCAGTCGGTAACTACTCTGAGGAAGTATTGCCGGATGGTTCTGTGAAGAAGAAAGTTTCAGAGAACTTTGACTTCTTTAATTATGCGGGTATTCAACGTCCTGTTCAATTGTTAGTCCTTCCTAAAGCTCGTATCGAAGATATTGTAGTGACTTACGATATTCATGAGAATGATGCGACTGTGAAGGTAGAAGTAGAGCATACTGCTAATGAAGGAAATGCAAAAGTAACACTTTTAGACGAAAATGGCGAAGTTGTGGCAAAAGGTGAAGCAGGATCTGAACTAGAAATTGTCAATGTTCGTCGCTGGGAAGTGTTAGATGCGTATCTCTATACAGCTAAAGTCGAATTATTCGCTGGAGAAGAGTTAGTGGATGAATATGAAGAACTATTTGGAATTCGTACTGTCCGTGTCGAAAAAGGTCGATTCCTAGTAAATGACAAACCTGTATACTTCAAAGGTTTCGGGAAACATGAAGATAGTTATGTAAATGGTCGCGGTTTTAACGAGGCTGTAAACTTAATGGACTTGAATTTAATGAAAAACATGGGGGCAAATTCATACCGAACAGCCCACTATCCATATTCAGAAGAGATGATGCGTTTATCAGACCGTATGGGATTCTTAGTCATTGATGAAGTTCCAGCTGTTGGTTTATTTGCAAACTTTACGGCTGCTTTAAGCATGAATAGAGGGGAATCTAAACCGATTAAGACATGGGAATATTATGAAACCATGGAAAACCATAAACGTGCACTTAAGGAACTTGTTGCTCGTGATAAGAACCATGCGTGCGTAGTCTTATGGAGTGTAGCGAACGAGCCAGATGGTGCTGGAGAAGGTGCCGATAAATACTTCGAACCTTTAGTCAAATATGTGAAAGAGTTAGATCCGCAAAACCGTCCAACAACGGTAGTGAATATTATGATGGCAACTCCAGAACGTGATTTAATTTCACCATTGATTGATGTGCTTTGCTTAAATCGTTATTACGGTTGGTATGTCAACCATGGGGATATTGAAGGAGCACGCGAGGGTCTTCGTAAAGAGTTGCTTAAATGGCAAGAAAAATATCCAGATAAACCAATCATTATGACGGAGTACGGTGCAGATACATTACCTGGATATCATTCAAATTGGGATGTTCCGTATACTGAAGAGTATCAAGAACGATTCCATCAGATGAGTCATGAAGTATTTGATGAACTCCAAAACTTTGTAGGTGAACATGTTTGGAACTTTGCTGACTTTGAAACAAATAGTTATGCGTTAATTCGTATCCAAGGAAACCACAAAGGATTATTCACAAGGAATAGAAATCCAAAATCAATCGTTAAATTGTTTAGAAACCGTTGGAACGCTATTCCAAACTATCATTACAAAAAATAGTGAGTACTTTTCGAATGCTATTCTAATGGTTTGAGCTATAGTGTGAGAACTGTTAGAATAGGTTCGAAAAAGTGTCGAATGGGGAATAGAGATGAAAGAGAAAACAGTTTCTTTAGTGGAACAAACCGCAAATCGAATTATTGAATATTTTGAAAAGAATGATTTAAGTGTCGGAGATAAGTTGCCAAATGAATATACATTGGCTCAAGACTTAGAAGTTGGACGTAGTACGTTACGTGAAGCAGTGAAAATGCTAGTTTCAAAAAATATCTTGGAAGTACGTCAAGGTTCAGGAACGTATATAACGAGTTTAACAGAGACTGTTAAAGATCCATTAGGTTTTGGTGAGATTGATAATCAAATGAAACTAACGCAAGACTTGTTTGAGGTTCGTTTCTTAATTGAACCTCAGATGGCGAGCCTTGCAGCACAACACATTACAGATGAAGAAGTCGCTGTTTTAGAAAAGCTTGAAAAGGCCTTGGAAAAAGAAATCCATTCGGAAGGGGATATTCACTTTGAACTGGATATTCAATTTCATAGTGCGATTGCTGAAGCAAGTAGAAATGTTGCGATGCAACAGCTTATCCCGATTATAATTCAATCGATTAAGTTGTATAATGATTTCTTTACAAGTGAACAAAGTAAAGCCAATACGATTCGTGCTCATAGAGAAATTGTGAAGGCAATTAAGAATCGTGATGCAGTTGCTGCTAGAGACGTGATGTTGTTGCATTTAGCAGATAACAGACGTACGATATCTTACAATTAAGTCATCTGACGAAATACGCCATTAAAAACCAAATATTGTCATTGACACTAAAAGTCATCTGATGTATCATAAGGATAACAGATGACTTTTATTTTTTTGCGAAAAGGAGAATAAGCTTATGACAAGTGTATTAGAACAATTAAAACAAAACTATATTTTCGCAGTTATTCGCGGGAAATCATCAGATGATGCGATCGAAATTTCAAAACACTCAGTATTGGGCGGTATAAAAAATATCGAAGTAACCTATACAACACCAGATGCTTCAAAAGCTATTTCAGAATTAAAAGCATTCTACGCGAATGAAACAGAAGTAGTAATCGGTGCTGGAACGATTATGACAGTGGAATTAGCTAAAGAAGCGATTGCTGCTGGGGCTGAGTTTTTAGTGAGTCCTCATTATGATGCGCATATCCAAAAAGTAGCGCACGACGCTCATATTGATTACTTCCCAGGCTGTGCAACAACGACTGAAATCGTACAAGCGATGAATGGCGGAGCAAAAATCATTAAACTATTCCCTGGTGGAGTTTTAGGACCTTCATTTATTAAAGATATTCATGGTCCGATCCCACATGTGAATTTAATGCCTTCAGGTGGAGTTTCACTTGCAAACATTAAAGAGTGGAAAGAAAAAGGTGCCGTTGCTGTCGGTGTCGGAAGTGCGCTTGGAGCAAAAGTGGCAACTGAAGGCTATGAAAGTGTAACACGCATTGCTAAAGAATTCGTCTCTGCGTTGGAGGACTAATCATGACATTTAATCGAAAAAATTTTTTACTACAAAGTAAAGTTGCGGAAGATTTGTACCGATTGGTTGAAAAACTTCCAATTGAAGATTTTCACTGTCACTTATCACCACAAGAAATTTATGAGGATAAACCATTTGAAAATGCTGTACAAGTATGGCTGGGTGGTGATCACTATAAATGGCGTTTAATGCGTGCAAATGGCGTGAGTGAACGTTTGATTACAGGAGATGCAACTCCTGAAGAAAAATTTGAAGCATGGGCCAAAACGTTGGCTAAAGCTTTTGGAAATCCTTTATATCATTGGAGCCATTTGGAACTAAAACAAGTTTTTGGCATTGATGAGTATGTCACTCCTGATAATTGGAAAATGATTTATGATCGTATGAATCAAACAATTGCAGAGGAAGAGTTGAGTCCAAGAAAATTGATTAAACGTGCAAATGTAGAATTTATTGGAACAACTGACCACCCTCTTGATTCGTTAGAATGGCATAAAAAGATTGCAGAAGATGCATCTTTTGACACAATTGTTGCACCAACATTCCGTCCGGACGAAGCCTTTGTCTCACATCCAAAATTTGCTAGCTTTGTGACTAGATTACAAGAAGGTACAAACGTAGAAGTTCGTTCGTTTGCTAGCTTTGTGGAAGCTTTAGAACAACGTATCGAATTCTTTGTAGCAAATGGATGTAAAGCAAGTGATATTAGTTTTGGAGAAATCTTGTATAAGAGAGCTTCAAAAGAAGAATTAGATGCAATTTTTGCTAAAGTGATTCGTGGAGAAGTACCTACTCTTGAAGAAATTCAACAATGGCAAACAGAAGTGTTTATTGCCTTATGTGGGTTATACAAGAAACACCATCTAGTGACACAAGTTCACTTTGGTGCAGTGCGAGATACAAATCGTAAGTACTTTGAAAAAATTGGTGTAGATGCTGGCTTTGACTCAACAGGAGATCAAACGCATCTAGCACTGGCTTTAAACCAATTATTAAATGCATTAGAAGAATCGAATCGTCTTCCAAAATGTATTTTCTATAACTTAAATCCATCGTACAACGATATCTTGGCCAATACATTAGCCAACTTCCAAGCAAACGAAGAAGGGATTAAAGGTCGTTTACAATTTGGTGCAGCTTGGTGGTTCTCTGATACTGAAAAAGGAATGAGAGAACAAATGTTAGTCTTAGCGAACCAAAGCTTATTATGGAATTTTGTAGGAATGCTGACTGATTCAAGAAGCTTCTTATCGTATCAAAGACATGATTACTTCCGTCGTATTTTAGTGTCACTTGTGACTGAATGGATTGAAAGTGGTCGAATCCCTTATGACGAAAAATTAATTACAGAGTTCTTAGAAGCAATTTGTTATAAAAACGCTAAAGAATTTTTTGAATTGAACTAAAGGAGGAATAAAAATGGAAATGACATTCCGTTGGTATGGACATGATGATCAGGTAACTCTCGAGAATATTAGACAAATTCCTGGTATGAAAGGAATTGTAACAGCAATTTATGATGTGCCAGTTGGGGAAGTATGGAGTCGTGAACGTATTCGTCAATTAAAACAAGACGTTGAAGCTTCAGGATTAAAATTGTCTGTCATTGAAAGTGTTCCAGTTCATGAAGATATTAAACTTGGAAAACCAACAAGAGATCATTTGATTGATAACTATATTCAAACTATCAAAAACTTAGGAGCTGAAGGTGTTAATATTGTATGTTATAACTTCATGCCAGTATTTGATTGGACACGAACTGATTTAGCATATGATCTTCCAGATGGGTCTAATGCATTAATCTTCGATGAAGAAGTGGCTAAGAAAATGGACCCTGTAAAAGGGGAATTATCTCTGCCAGGTTGGGATTCAAGTTATACAAAAGATGAAATGAAAGCTATCATGGATGAGTATTCTAAAGTAGACGAAGAAAAACTTTGGGAACATTTAGAGTACTTCATTAAACGTGTCATTCCAGCAGCAGAAGAAGCTGGTGTGAAAATGGCAATCCATCCAGATGATCCACCTTATAGCATCTTTGGATTACCTCGTATCATTACTTGCAAAGAAAATCTTGTAAGATTTGTGGAATTATATGATAGCCCAAATAATGGGGTAACTGTTTGTGTTGGGTCATATGCTTCTGATCCAAACAACGATGCTGTTGAAATGTTAAAAGAAATGTTGAAACGTAATCGTGTAAACTTTATGCATGCTCGTAACATTCGTTTAACAGGAAAAGGTAAATCATTTGAAGAATCAGCACACCCAACAGAATACGGTTCAATTGATATGTATGAAGTGGTAAAAGCTCTTCACGATGCAAACTGGGAAGGACCAATCCGTCCAGACCATGGCCGTATGATTTGGGGAGAAACAGGTCGTCCAGGATATGGATTATTTGACCGTGCTCTAGGAGCTACTTACCTTCATGGATTAGCTGAAGCAGTAGCAAAAAATGCAAAACAATAGGAGAAAACCCATGACACAATTTTTTGATTTTACAAATAAAGTCGTAGTAATTACAGGTGCCGGTGGAGTGATTTGCGGTGAACTTGCAAAGAACTTTGGTAAACAAGGCGCAAAGGTAGCTTTACTAGATTTAAATGAAGAAGCTGCACAAAAATTTGCAGATGAAATTATTGCTGAGGGCGGTATCGCCAAAGCTTATAAAACGAACGTACTTGAAAAAGAATCATTAGAAGCTGTTCGCGAAGCCGTGAATAACGATCTTGGTACAGTAGATGTATTAGTAAACGGTGCTGGAGGAAATAACCCTCGTGCGACAACAGATAATGAGTTTCATGAAGTAGGATTAAGCGCGGAGACAAAAACATTCTTTGACTTGGATAAAGCGGGAATTGAATTTGTATTCAACTTAAACTATTTAGGTACATTATTACCGACACAAGTCTTTGCACAAGATATGGTTGGAAAAGAAGGAGCGAACATCATCAATATTTCTAGTATGAATGCTTTCACTCCTTTAACAAAAATCCCAGCATACTCAGGGGCGAAGGCAGCCATTAGTAACTTTACTCAATGGTTAGCGGTTCACTTCTCTAAAGTAGGAATTCGTTGTAATGCAATTGCCCCAGGATTCTTAGTGACAGCTCAAAATGAGCGATTACTATTTGATGAACAGGGAAATCCGACTCCACGCGCGGATAAAATTTTACGTAATACACCAATGGGACGCTTTGGTGAATCAGATGAATTAGTAGGGGGAGTATTCTTCTTAGCTGATTCAACTCTTTCAAGCTTTGTAAATGGCGTTGTTTTACCAATTGATGGTGGTTTTGCAGCCTATTCTGGAGTATAATTTAAGAACATAAGAAGAATCGGAGTGAAAGCTTCGATTCTTTATCTATCATTGAAAAATTGGAGAAGAGATACAGAGATGAAAGTTATAACTCTTGGTGAAATTTTGTTAAGATTATCGACCGCAGATGATGTACGATTAAAGAGTGCAAAAGAGTTTAGAGTCTGCTATGGTGGAGCTGAAGCAAATGTAGGGATTTCCTTAGCGCACTTTGGCCATGATGTTTCTGTGGCAACGGTTTTACCACAAGATAATCCTTTAAACGATGCTGTAAGTTCAAGATTACGGATGAATGGAATCAATACGAATTTAGTAGCGACAGAATATGGAAGATTAGGAACATACTTTTTAGAACAGGGGAATGCAGGACGTGCTTCTCGTGTTACATACGATCGTTTATATTCAAGTATTTCAGTGCTAGAAAACCTATGCTGGGATTTGGATGAAATCTTCAAAGGTGTAGATTTATTGCATATCTCGGGGATTTTGCCAGCACTTTCTAAGAAGTGGCAGTCGTGGACAGTCGAAATCGTCCGTAAAGCGAAGGAATATAGATGCTATGTGAGCTTTGATATGAACTATCGTAGTAAGTTGTGGAGTTATGAGGAAGCCTATCCTTGTTTCCAACAAATCTTGCCTTATGTAGATATCCTTTCTGCGGGTAGACTAGATGCGATTTATTTCTTGAAAGTAGCAACAGAAGACGAAGATATTTCACTGGAAGAAATTTACAAGCGAGTTCAAGCAAAATATCCAAATATTAAAGTGTTGTATTCAACCAAACGAAATATCATTTCAACGAACCATAACGAATTACAAGGATTCTTTGTAGGTGAAGATGGATTGTTTGTAGAATCCAAACTCTATGATATTAATCCAATCATCGACCGAGTTGGTGGAGGAGATGCTTTTGCTGCAGGAATTCTAAATGGAGTTCTAAAAGGTTGGGACAGCCAACAAATTGTCGATTTTGGGACAGCAAGTTCGGTATTAAAACATACGGTTTTTGGTGACTGGAATCCGTTTGACGAATATGAGGTCTTTGAATTTATGAACCAAAAATCGGGACAGATTGTCCGTTAAGTAGTTAAAGGAGTTGGAGGAAGATGATAGTTACAGTCCAATCTTTTGGAATTTATGAGAATGTTACGTTTTCCGAGATTTTTATTTCGAATGATACTGGAAGTACAATTTCTTTTAGTGACCTTGGAGCAAGGATAAATTCATGGTCTGTTCCAACAAAGAGTGGGATGAAACAGATGGTGTTAGGGCATACGGAAGCCAGTGAAGTTTTCCAGTCATCCTATTGCTACGGAGCAACTATTGGACCTGTTGCTGGTCGTATCGATGGTGGGCGATTCACTTTGGAAGAAAGAACTTTCCAGCTCTCTCAAAACGAAGGAGATAATCATTTACACGGTGGTAATAGCCGTTATGATTTTCAGAAGTTTGAATTTTCTATTGAAGAAAAAAATAATTGCGTAACGATTGTTTTTACCCTAGATGAAACAAAGAATACTGAATATCCAGCCGGTATATTTCTTGAGGTTCGACATACTTTTGACAATGAAAATCGATGGACAGTGGAATATAAAGCTAAAAGTAGTGGAACTACAATCTTTAATCCTACAAATCATGTGTATTTTAACCTCAATGGGAATAATGAGTTTCCAATAACAAATCATATGTTACAAGTAGAGGCGGATTCATATTTTCCAGTCCGTGGTGATGGTATTCCAACTGGAGAAATCGTTTCTGTCGAAGGAACAGTATTTGACCTTCGAACAAGTAGTTCTTTAGAAGTTTTACCATCCTCAAAATTGGCTCAAAAAAAGGGGTATGATCATCCGTTTTTATTAGGATATGGTAGAGAGTTTAAAGAGAATTGCTTAACACTATCAAATGAATTGGCAATCCTAAATGTATCAACTACGAGCAGCACGGTTGTTTTATACACTCATAACTTTGTAACTGAGCAACTTCAAACATGGGGACATCCAAATGTACCGTATAGTGGAATTGCTATTGAGACTCAAGAAGCACCGGACTGTATTCATCATCCGGAGTGGGGAGATATCATACTTCATCCAGATGACACTTTTCATGCAAAAACTGAATATCGATTAGAACTGAAATAGGAAATAAGAAGTAGCTTAGAGCTGCTTCTTTTTTTATGAGCAAAAAAGTCAACAGGAATATCCAAAAATTATTCTAGTTAGTGGATACGGTTACATAGTATAGTGTAGTTAGAAAATAAGATGTTCGGAGGTAGAAATATGAACATTAAGCAATTAAAAGTCAATCAATTAGTAAATCCAATAGGCATTGATAAGCAACCAGTACGATTAACCTGGGAACTAGAAAATTGCCTACTACAAACTGCAGTAGAAATTCGAACTCGTCTGAATGGAGGAGAGTGGGCAACAAGCGGGAAGGTTGAGTCTAAGGAGACTTTCTATGTACTTGATGAAGAATTTGTGAGTCGAAGTCGTGTCGATTGGCAAGTGCGCATTTGGAATGAAGAGGATGAAGTAAGTGACTGGAGCGACGTTGCTTCATTTGAAATAGGACTTCTTAATAAAGGAGATTGGAAAGCTGAGTGGATTGAACCGGAAGAGGATATTGATTCAAGTGAGCATCAGCCTGCTTCCGTTGTTCGTAAAACTTTTACAGTATCCAATACAAATAATGCACGCCTTTATATTACAGCTCTTGGTCTTTATGAAGCCAAATTGAATGGACACCGCGTTGGAGAGTTTGTGTTAGCGCCAGGAACTTCAACTTATGAAAAACGCGTCCATTATCAAACATACGATATTTCAACTCTTCTCATTAAAGGAGAGAACACACTTGAGGTCACAATGGGAGACGGTTGGTTCCGTAGTGTCTCAGGAGTAGACGGTATTCGTAATTTATTTGGAGAAAGAATTGCATTAATCGCACAAATAGAAGTGGATGGTCATCCTATTTGCGTAACTAATGATTCTTGGGAAGCGAGTCAGTCTGGACCAATTCGATACAATGATATGCAACAAGGAGAAGTCGTAGATTTACAAATTGATTCTATAAAAGACTGGCATCCAATTAGAGTTGCAAGTCAATCTAAAGAAATATTGTATTGTTCGAATGCACCGATTGTAAAAGAACATGAGAACTTCAAAGGGCGTTTATTTCAAAATCCAAATAGGCAATGGATTGTCGACTTTGGACAAAATATTGCTGGGTTCGTAGAAGTTAGTTTTGAAGGACAGGCAGGAAGTACAGTAACTCTAACGCATGGGGAGACACTAGATGCAGAAGGAAACTTCACAAATGAAAATTTCCAAGATCGATCTCGTCATAAAGAAGGTGGAACACATCAACGTCTCACGATTTATGCAAAGGAAGGCCTAAATCACTATAAAACAAGATTCTCGATTTTTGGATTCCGTTATGCACTCGTTGAAACAGATTTAGACATGACAAATGCGACGTTTACAGCTATTGCTGTTTATTCTGATTTTCCTGTCATTGGAACATTTGAAAGTGGTAATGAAAAATTAAATCAATTTGTACAAAATACGTTATGGAGTCTTAAGAGTAATTTTGTCGATGTACCAACTGATTGTCCAACACGTGAACGTGCTGCGTGGACAGGAGATATTGGTGTCTTTGTCGATACAGCTCTTAATTTTACAGATTCGGTAGCCTTCCTTGAAAAATGGTTAGAAGAATGTCGATTAAATCAACACGAAGATGGTAAGATTGCAAATATTGCTCCACGCATTAATGAACCGAATATGTTCAGTACAATGTTAGCTGGTTCAGTTGGGTGGGGAGATGCGGTCGTTCTTATTCCTTATGCGATTTATAAACGAACAAGAGATACGAAAGTTCTACAAGAAAACTATCCTATGATGAAAAAATGGGTCAATTACTTAGAATTACGTGCTAAGGCTCGTCCTGATAATCTTTCAGAGGATGAGGTATCAACTTTTGAAGATTATACAATTGATACTGGTGTAGACTATGGTGAATGGTGTGAACCGGGTGTTAATAATTTGATGAATATGCGCACGCCACAAACAAAAGTGTCGACAGCATACTTCGCGTACTCTAGCCGGTTACTCTCTGAAATTGCAGGAATCCTTGATGAAAAAGAGGATGCTGATTATTTCAGAAACGTTGCTGAAAATGCTAGACAGGCCTTTCGTTCCTGTGCGACTGTGGGTGGAAAAATCGTTTCTGAAAGACAAGCGGATTATGTTCGTGCGTTACATTTTAATCTACTAAATCCGGAAGAGTCGAAAACTGCTGCCGCTAAACTTAATGAACTTGTCGTGAATGCGGGATATCACTTGAATACTGGTTTTCTATCGACTCCAAATATTTGTAGAGTATTGTCTGAGTACGGATATGCTGAAACTGCATACCGTCTATTGTTACAAGAAACTGCTCCTAGCTGGCTTTACTCAGTGAATAAAGGTGCAACGACTGTTTGGGAAACATGGGATGGTATCGACGAAAATGGTAATGTCAAAGAATCATTGAATCACTACTCTTATGGAGCGATTTGTGCTTGGCTTTGGGATGGAGTTGCCGGCATTCAGTTATCGACAGAGGGGATTTGTATCGCACCAATCCCGTCACCAACTCTTGGGTATGCAAAAGCAAGTGTACATACATCAGTAGGCAAAATCTCAAGCGCTTGGGAAGTTGTAAAAGATCGTATCCATTACACAGTTACGATTCCAGCTAATCAGTTGGCATTTGTTTCATTTCCAGGAGGACATGAGTATCATCTGACAGAGGGAACACATACCTTCAACTTTGAGTATTTATACTAAATAAAACAATTTAGCCTTGATTGGTTTTAAGGCCTGAATAAGGTATTAATATTGAAATTCATATTGAAAAGCACTAATAGAAATGCTATTCTAAAAAAGGAGGATAACCTAAATATGAATAAATATAAACTTTTAGACGGGTTGATGACGAGTCAAGGCTTAAATTTTGTTGTAAACAGCACAGAATTAGAGAATTTGGACCAGATTGACTACGAATTTCGAAAAAACATAGGAAATCCTATTTTGCTAGATAGCTTAAGTAAATATATCACACTGTTAGAAGCGAATAACTTGTATTTTTATACGGATGAATTTGGATTTCACTATTTGTTTTTTAAGTTGGAGAATAGTGAAGTGCTTAGCGTTGGCCCATATAAAATTGAAGTACTAATCACTGATAAAAATTATAAGAATTATGAGCAGAAGACATTTGAGACCATTAGCGATCCGTACTTGAAGGATTATGTAAAGAAATTCTATCAAAGTTTGCCGACTTTAAGGACAGGAAATAGATTAATTAAACAATATACTCTGTTATTAGAATATGTATTTGATATAAGTGATATTCCACTGAAGATCAATTCACACCATATAGATACTGAAGAGTTATTAGTTGGGTGGTCCCCATTTTCATTCCAATCATTAAAAATGATAGAGGAACGATACGCATATGAGGATGAATTTATGTTAGCAGTGGAAAAAGGAAATACGAATTCTCTTCTTTCATGGAACTGGGAGAGTATTGCTAAAAGCTCACATCTAGTTGGTTCAATGCAAGCAGGGAGAGATTCGCTATTAATTTTAAGTACATTGTGTCGAAAAGCTGTACAGCGAGCAAGCGTACATCCTTATTATATTAATGAAGTATCTGCTTATATGTATCGAAGAATCTCCAGTATAACAACTTTTGAAGAAGGTAATGATGTTACTCATGAGATGATTGTACTTTATACGGATTTAGTAAAGAAACATTCATTGCGTGAGTATTCTCCAATTATCATCAGTGCCATTAACTATATTGATTTTAACTTGTCAACAGTCAATTCTCTTAGCGACGTTGCAGATGCAATTACAGTGAATGCTAGCTATCTATCGACAAGATTCAAAAGAGAAGTTCATAAGACGGTGACAGATTATATTCATTCGAAAAAAATCAGTATGGCTCAATATTATCTTCGAAATTCAAAAGATAGTATTTCTAGTATTGCGGAAAAAGTGGGTTATCAAGATGATAATTACTTTTATAAAATGTTTAAAAAACATACGAATCTAACACCGAGTGAGTATCGCGCACGTTCATAATAAAATATTGTTTAGAGAACAAAAATTGAACAGTAATAAGTAAAAGAATTCCTAACTTGTGAAGGGATTCTTTTTTTATAATATAAGTATGAAAACGCTTAAAAGAAGGTGCAGTATGAGAAAAGTAGTATGTATCAATAATGATTGGACATTTACAAAACAGGGGGTTCAAGAATTAGTATCTTTACCGCATACATGGAATGCCACTGACGGACAGGATGGCGGTAATGATTATTATAGAGGAAAATGTTTGTATGAACGGACAATTTCACTAAAACAAGAGAGTTTAGAGGGTGAAGTGTGGATTGAGTTTAGAGGAGCTGCAACAGTCACAACGGTTTACCTGAATGGACATGAAGTCGGAGTTCATGAAGGTGGATATTCAACATTCCGATTTAATCTCACACCTTTTGCTAGAGTCGGCGGTAATGAATTACGTGTTGAAGTGGATAATTCTTATACACGGAGAGTCTATCCGCAAAAAGCCGATTTTACTTTCTATGGTGGAATTTATCGAGATGTATATCTAATAGAAGCTCCAAAAGAACATTTTGCATTAGACGAATACGGTTCTTTAGGAATTCAAGTAAGTACAACAGTCGATGAAACTGCAAAAGATGCAGTTGTGACTGTAAAAGTGGATGTTAACAAACCGAATAAAACAGTTGATATCTTAGTACGAACATTAGAAGGCTATGTTCTAGCAAAGAAGACCGTTAAACTAGAAGGTAAGTTAGGGACAGTGAATATTCCGGTTTCTGGAATTACACTATGGGATGGAATTAATTCTCCAAAACTCTACGAAGTACGAGCAGTACTTCAAAGCAGCCAAGATATTGTCGATACACGATTTGGATTTCGTACATTTCACTTCGATTCAGAGAAAGGATTTTTCTTAAACGGAAAATCGTATCCGCTTGCAGGGGTTGCTAAACATCAGGATCGTGAAGGTGTTGGCTCTGCTATAACGAAAGAGCAAATTCGTGAAGATTTAGAAATTATTCGAGAAATGGGAGCAAATACAATTCGAGCGGCTCACTATCAACATGACCAAGCTTTCTATGATTTGGCAGATGAATTAGGATTCATTGTATGGGCAGAAATTCCGTATATTACAGAACATATGCCTGAAGCTAATGAAAATAGTCAACAACAAATGAGTGAACTAATTCTACAAAATAGTCACCATCCATCGATTGTAACGTGGGCACTATCAAATGAAATTACCGCAACAAGTGGTGCAACAGAAGATTTAGTGAAAAATCACGAAAAGTTAAATGTACTTTGCCATGAATTGGATCCGAGTCGCCCAACATCAATGGCGCATGTGTTTATGTTGGACATTCACGACCGTCTTGTGTCACTGCCAGATATTTGTTCGTATAACCTATATTATGGATGGTATTTAGGTGAAGTTACGGATAACGATAGTTGGTTTGATCATTATCACGAAGAATTTCCAGATCGGATTATTGGATTGAGTGAATTCGGGGCGGATGCTAATCCAGCTTATCATAGTGTACATCCTGAAAAAGGAGATTATACCGAAGAATATCAAGCACTTTACCATGAACATATGTTGAAAATGTGGAGTGAACGACCTTATTTGTGGGCAATTCATGTTTGGAATATGTTTGATTTTGGTGCAGATGGTCGAGAAGAAGGTGGCAAACCTGGACAAAACCAAAAAGGATTAGTCACATTTGATCGTCAAATTAAAAAAGACGCCTTTTATATTTATAAAGCATACTTATCAAAAGAACCATTTGTTCATCTCTGTGGTAAACGATTTGTGAAACGACCAGGAAAAGAAACTACGATAAAAGTATATTCTAATCAACCAGAAGTCTCGCTTGAAGTGGATGGTAAACTAGTTGAAACAAAAACTGGAGAGAAGGTTTTTGAATTCACGATTCCTTTGAAGGAAAAACAAGCTATTCGCGTCACATCTGGTGACTTGTTTGATGAATTTATTTTGGAACAAACTGATGCTTTATTGAGTGAATATGTATGTCCAGGTCGTGAAGTCATTAATTGGTTCGAACGAGACGACATGAAAATTGTAGAAGGATATTATTCGATTAAAGATTCTGTAAATGACCTATTAAAAAATCCAGAGGCTGCTGAGATTTTCGAAAGCGTAATGAGTCGAGTGAAGGCAGCATATGGAGAGGTTGCTCAAAAAATTGAGATGCCTAAGGAAATGCAAGAAATGATGAACAGAGCACCATTCGAAAGCCTATTACAACAATCAGGAAATATTATAAGCGTTGATGAAATCGTTTCTATAAACCGCCAATTATCTCGAATTCAAAAGGAGTAGAAGAATAATGATTACAGGAATACAACAAATTCAATTACGAAATTGCTTCAAAAATGAAGCGTCAGCTTTAGAAGCCTTAAGAGCAGTCAAAGAGGCAGGTTTAGATGGGATTGAACTTAATGGCTTTATGATTCGTAGATTAAGTCTTCCGATAAAAATGTTACTTTGGGCAGCAAAAATGCCTGTTGGGAATAGTGATCGACTTGATTGGAAGAAGCTTGTAAATGAGAGTGAACTAAGTGTGATATCACTTCATGAAGATTTGAGACGTATTTTAACTCAAACCGAACAAGTAGTTTCTGACGCTAAAGAGTTTAAGACAAATAAAATCGTCATTTCTGGAATGAGAAATTTTGATTATACGGATGAAACGGAACTTGAAAATTTATGCAAACAGTTTGATAAAGCAGGAAAATTGTTAAAGGAGCAAGGACTTAAACTGTTGATTCATAATCATAATTGTGAATTTCAAAGGCTTAAGAGTGGACAGACAGCGTTTGAATATATTGTTTCTCACACAAATCCAGATTTGGTTTCCTTTGAAATTGATATCTATTGGGCGAATGACGCAGGAGTAGATACTGAATTATTACTAAAAAACTTAGGTTCGCGACTTTCAATGCTTCATGTGAGTGATCGTGGCATTCGTCCTGTAGGAAAAGCAGGAAGTATTTTAAAGGCAGACTTTTTAGAACTTGGAGAAGGAAATCTTCCTTTGAAAGACATTATTAAAGTGGCTCAGACAAAAGGGGTAGAAGCCATTGTAATTGAGACAAACGGTAATTGGATTCATCAATCTGCAATCGAATCTATGAAGATTAGTAGTCAATATTTAAAACAGATTTTATAAGACTTGGAGGAAAATATCATGAAATTTTTATTAGGAGCAGCTACGGCAGCTCATCAAGTAGAAGGAAATAATAAGAATTCCGATTTTTGGAGAATGGAAAATATGAAATATTCTGACTTCGACGAACCGTCATTAGATGCAGTCGATCATTACCATCGCTATAAAGAAGATATTGATTTACTTAAAAAGGCAGGATTAAATGCATATCGATTTTCTGTAGAATGGGCTCGAATTGAACCTGTTGAAGGTGAATTTGATATGGAAGAAGTAAAACACTACGATGAAGTTATTGATTACTGTATTGAACAAGGCGTAGAGCCTGTTATTACCTTACATCATTTTTCAAGTCCAGTTTGGGTCATTACAAACGGTGGATGGGAAGATGAAGGTATGATTGCCTCATTTGAAAAATATGTCAAATTCGTTATCGGTCAATTTGGAAATAAACTTCACTATGTTTGCACGATTAATGAAGCAAATATGGGTATTCAAATTGCAGCGATTATGAAACGAATTATGAAACAAATGGGACTACAAGTGGGCTTGAATTCACCTTTTCAAAATGGGCAACCTGAAAAGCAAGAAGAATTGGCAAAAGTTTTTAATCTTCCGGTTGGAGTGGTTCCAAATATCTTCCTTTCTCCAAAGACAGAAAAAGGCGACGATATCATTATGCGCGCCCATCAAGCAGCTGTTAAAGTGATTAAGGCTCAATTCCCTGAGATTAAAGTTGGTGTAACGCTTAGTTTACATGATGTACAAGTTGTTGACGATTCTCCAGAAGCTGCTCAACAAGCGGAAAAAGAGTGGAATGCTGAATTTAAGCATTATCTTCCATATATTGAAAATGACGATTTCATTGGAGTACAAAATTATACACGATCACTTATTAGTGCTAATGGACAAGAAACAGCTCCAAAAGATAGTAAGCTTACTCAAATGGGCTATGAAGTATATCCAGAAGCATTAGAACATGTGATTCGTTGTGTTGCTAAAGATTTCCATCAAGAAATTCTTGTTACAGAAAACGGAATCGGAACGAGTGACGACGAACAACGTCAAGAATTCATTCGAGTTGCTACAGAAGGTGTGAAACACTGTATTGAGGACGGTATTCCAGTGAAAGCTTATTTCCATTGGAGTTTGTTGGACAATTTCGAGTGGCATAAAGGATATTCTAAAACATTTGGATTGATTGAAGTTGATCGTAAAACGCAAAAACGGTATCCGAAAGAAAGCTTAACAGTGCTAGGAAAAGTTGGAAATAAGTTATTTAAAATGTAATGATAAAAGGGGAAGGGAAAACGATGGAACAAACAGTTTTAAACCCAGAAACAATTGAACAGAATACTGCAGAAGAAGTAGTATATCGAAAAGCAAGAAAATGGCAAATGGCGTTAGGAATGATGAATAATGGCGCAAGTATGTGTTTCTTCATGTTAATGATGTATGCATCTTATATTGGCAGTGCTGGATATGGAGTAGGTACTGCACTACTAGGATTGATTATTACAGGGACACGTATTTTCGATGGGATTACTGATCCAATTATTGCCTTTTTAATTGATAAGACAAATACGGGAGTAGGTAAAATTCGTATATGGCTCGCAGGTGGTTGGCTCGTTGAAGCTATTGCTGTTATTTTAATGATTAATGTTTTAAGTGGAAGGGGATTTGGGGTCCTAATGTACTCCACCATTTATGCATTATACATTATTGGTTATACGATGAACTCTATTGCTGGGAATATTATCCCAACAGTCATGGTTACTGATCCGCGTCAACGTCCAATTGTTGGGGTGTTTGGAACAATTTATAGTTACTTTGTACCAATGATTGTCACCATTTTAATTAATGTAGTGATTTTACCAAAATTTGAAAATCAATATAGTATTCCAATGTTACAAACAGCAAGCCTTGTTATTTTAGCTGTTTCATTGGTATTCATGATACTTTGCTGCATCGGTATTACTCCGATTGATAAGATGGAGAACTTTACAAGTACAACTACTGAGCCAGAAAAAGTTAGATTACGTGATGCAATAAAATTGGTTACTTCGAGTCGAGCTTTATTAACATTTATCATCGGAGCTGCGGCAGATAAATTTGCACAACAAACTGCTGGTCAAGCTGTTATTACAACAATGCTTTCAGGAATTCTCATTGGGAATATGCAAATTGCTACCAAAATTAGTGTGTATGCGATGGTTCCTTCGATTGTCTTCGCATTTCTTGGTGCTAAGTATGCAGGTAGACACGGCTCTAGACAATCGATGATTACATGGTCTTGGGCATGTGTTGCTGTTCTTGCACCTATGTATATTTGGTTAAGTCTAATTGATATGCGCACGATTTCTCTAGCTACGTTACCAATGATTGGATACACATTGGCGAGCTTGGCGAAAAATGGAACAATGATGTGTGTAACAACAACGAACACAATGATGCTTTCAGATATTGTCGACTTTGAACACGCTCGTACTGGGAATTATTTACCAGCGACAATTACAGGGACATACTCATTTGTTGATAAACTGATTTCGTCTTTCGGTGCAACAGTAGCAAGTTTTGCAATTGCATTAATTGGATTTACGAGTACATTACCACAGCCAACGGATGATCCAACACCAGAAATTAAATTTGTAGCACTCTTCTTAACATTTGGATTACCTATCCTTGGTAGACTTTGTGCAATTGTTGCAATGAAATTCAATCCTATTACGAAAGAATCAATGATCGAAGCCCATCGTGTAATTCAAGAACGTGCTGAAGCAGGAGCACAATAATATAAATTGAATTAGTTAGTATTGTAATCTTTTCAATTTTTAAAGTTATACATCTTAAATATAGATTATAAAGACGTCAGTGTTATATCTCTGACGTCTTTTAATTTGGGCTTATCATGCGAGAGGAAAACTGATAAAATATTAGAGAATAAGCAGTAGAAAGGAAATCGCCATGGTTAAAAATTCTGTATGAATCCAACAAGAAATTTGTGGAGTAAAATTATATGTTTATCGTTCTAATGTTCAAAATGCTACGACCATTTATTTTTTAGATGGAGATCAATTCAAAGAATCTTTTAATCATTGGATCATTAAACATCAACCTGCACTCAATTTTGTACTCTTGAATGCAAATAATCGAACAGATGATTATACACCGTGGCCTCTCCAGGAGTCTGAAACAATGCCGATGGATTTCGGAGGGAAAGCGGAAGAACATCTTTCTTTTATCACGACTCATGTGATTCCATTTTGTGAGAGTGAATATGGTTTTGCTTCAAGCGCAGAAAAGAGAGTTATCGGTGGTTATTCGCTAGGTGGATTATTCAGCTTGTATGCAGCGGTGAACACTGATGTATTTGGAACTGTCCTTAGTTGTTCTTCTTCGCTTTGGTATCCGGGGTTTCTGGACTATTTAAAAGAACATCACTTTAAAGCCACTCATCCAAAATTGTACATAAGTGTGGGTGATCAAGAAGGAACTACAGCGACGAATTTAACAGCAGACCAAACTATAAATACGCTAGCATTAAAAGACTGGACTGAGCCGAAATTTCTAGCAGGTGATTTCAAGTTTACGTTGGAAGAGGGAAATCATGGAAATAATATCTCAAGACGTGTCGAACGTGCTGTTGAATGGGTAGAAGAGAATAGTAAATAAGTAAAAAATCCACTGGTTTATCCAGTGGAATTTTTTACTAACGATGTCAAAGGGATTCGAACCCCTGACCTAGCGTTTAGGAAACGCTTGCTCTATCCTGCTGAGCTATGACATCTTGTTACCTTAATTGAACCACATAACCCCGTCATCTGTCCATACACAGTTACTAATTCTTAGCTTAAATGAACATTGACAATCTTCCCCCCTCACAGCAACCCTAAAAACAAACCAACGGACAAATAAAAAACCACCAAAGAAAATCTTTGGCAGTTTCAGATTCATCTATTTAGTTTGCTGATTGACGGCGTGAAGATTGCCAGTGCGAGTACAGACGGAAA